>JALOQG010000090.1 GCA_025453505.1 Myxococcota bacterium
ACGGGAGTGGGTCGCTATCTCTATCCGCTCGAAGACGGCGGCACCGACGAACTCGCGAAGAGCTTCTGGCTCCGCAACGAGCAGGTCTCGGGCGCGCTCTCGATCAGCGTCGACCTCTGGAGCGCATGGCCGCTCGCCGACGTGCGCGTGCCCGGCTTCGAGAACGCGGCCGTCGTCGAGGACCTCGGCGACGGGCACCGCCGCATTCGCCTCGAGCGCAGCGGCGTCGCGCTCGCGAACGACTTCGTGCTCTACTACCGCCTCGCCGACGGCCTCCCCGGCCGCGTCGAGGTGATCCCGTACCGCGCCGCCGGCGCGGACGAAGGCACGTTCATGCTCGTGATCACACCGGGCGTGGACCTGGCCGCCCTGACGGGCGGCGTCGACTGGGTCTTCGTGCTCGACGTTTCGGGCAGCATGGCGGGCAAGATGGGGGTGCTCGCGGACGGCGTCTCGGACGCGCTCGGGCGCCTGCGCCCCGAAGACCGCTTCCGCATCGTCACCTTCGACAGCACGGCCCGCGCGCTGACGAGCGACTGGGTCGCGGTGACGCCGGAGAGCGTCGCACGGTGGACGCAGGCGATGGGCCAGCTCCAGCCCGGCGACAGCACCAACCTGTACGAGGGTCTCGATCTCGGCCTGCGCGACCTCGATGCCGACCGCGCCACGAACGTCGTGCTCGTGACCGATGGCGTGACCAACACCGGCATCGTCGACCCGCGCGAGTTTCACGCACTCTCGCGCAAGAACGACGTGCGCATCTTCGGCTTCCTGCTCGGCAACGGTGCGAACTGGCCGCTGATGCGCACGATCACCGACGCGTCGGGCGGCTTCTACGACTCGGTGTCGAACGCCGACGATCTTCTCGGCAAGATCCTGCTCGCGAAGAGCAAGGTCACGCACGAGGCACTCCACGACGTCTCCGTCGAGATCGACGGCGTGCGCGTGCGCGATCTCACCGGCGCCGTGATCCCGAAGGTCTACCGCGGCCAGCAGCTCGTGCTCTTCGGCCACTACGCAGGCAGTGGCGACGCGGAGCTCCGTGTCCGCGCGCGCAAGACCGGCGAGGACGTGGTCTACCGGACGCGCTTCGCGTTCCCGGCCGAGGCGACGCTGCATCCCGAGCTCGAACGCCTGTGGGCGCTCGCGACGATCGAGGAGCTGGAGGCGCGCGTGCGTGCGGGACTCCTCGACGGCGACGAGGCGAAGGACGCGACCCGCGATCTCGGGGTGCGGCATCAGCTCGTCACCGACGAGACCGCCATGGTGGTACTCACGGACGAGTCGTTCGACCGCACCGGCATCGAGCGCCGCAACCGCGCGCGCACGGCGATCGAGCGCGCGGCGCAGGCGCAGCGCGCGTCGACGCCGGTGACGAGCTACCGGGTGGATGCGCAGCAGCCGGCGTTCGACGCGCCGGCGCCGAGCTTCGGCGGCGGTAGCGGCGCGATCGATCCGGTGTCGGGCGCGATCGGCCTCGCGCTCGCGGCGGCTGCCGCGGCGGCGGCGAAGCGCCGCGCGCGGAAGAACGCGGCATGAACGCGCGCCTTCCGTGGCTCACGGCCGGCGTCGCGGCGATGGCCGCCGCGGCGTCGGCCGTCCCCGGCGCCGGCGAAGCGCTCGAGCTCTCGCGCGACGGCCTCGCGCGCGGCGAGTGGTGGCGCGTCGCGACGGGTCACCTCGTCCACTGGTCCGTGTCGCACGCGCTCTGGGACGTCGCGACCTTCGCCGGCATCGGCGTTCTCTGCGAGCGGCGCTCACGACGCGAGATGGTGTGGGCTCTCCTGGCCGCCGCGCCGATCGCGTCGATCGTCGTACTCATGGCGCATCCGGAGCTCGCGACGTATCGCGGCCTCTCGGCGCTCGACGTCGCGCTCTTCGCGCTCTTCGCGTGCCAGCTCGGCGGCGCGCTGGGCGTCGGGTTCGGCATGCTGGTCGCAGCGAAGCTCGCCTGCGAAGCGTGGCTCGGCACCGCACTCTTCGTCGGCGACGCACAGGGCGGCGCGGTTCTCGTGCCCGTCGCGCACGTCGCCGGCGCAGCGGCGGCGTGCGCCGCGTTCATCGCGCTGCGCCGGTTCTCGAACCCTCGCGCCAATCGGCCGTCGACGGGCGCGCTGCTCTCGTACGAGGAGAAGGAACCATGCTGACGGACATCCGATTCGAGCTCGCGGCCGCCCCGCTCACCCTGCCGAACCTGCTCAGTGGATTGCGGATCGCGCTCGCGCCGGTGCTGCTCGTCCTCGCATGGACGGGACAGCCGACGCCCTTCCTCGCGACGCTGATCGTCGCGCTCGCATCCGATGCGTTCGATGGCCATCTCGCACGCCGGCTCGGGCAGGCGAGCGCTCTCGGAACGCGCCTCGATTCCTGGGGCGACCTCGCGATCTACGCGCTGTTGCCGATTTGCGCAGGGTGGCTGTGGCCCGACCTCCTGCGGCGCGAGGCGCCGTTCGTGGCGGCGGTCATCGTCGCGTATGCGCTGCCGATCGCGATCGGCTTCGTCCGCTACCGCCGCCTCACGAGCTACCACACGTGGGGCGCGAAGCTCTCTGCCGTTCTGGTCGGTACGAGCGCGCTCGTCCTCTTCGCGGGCGGTCCCGCGCTGCCGTTCCGGATCGCGACGTGCGTGCTCGTGCTCGCCGAGCTCGAGGAGATCGCGATCACCGCGACGCTTCCCGCGTGGCGCGCGAACGTCGCGACGCTGTGGCACGCGCGGCGGCTGCGGAGATGATCGGTCTCGACGGCCCCCGCGGCGAGCGGCGAGGTCATGTGGCCTACCGGGCTCCCGAAGCCGCCCGCCAGAAGACGCTCTTGCGCAGCAGCCGCCGGCGGATCAGCGGACCGAAGGGCCGTAGCAGGGGCCTCGCGAAGCGCAGCGCGTGCTCGATCTCGCGGCGGACGTCGGTGAAGTCGTGCCGCTGGAACTCGAGCAGCGACTGACTCTCCGATGTGTCGATCCAATCGGTGTAATAGGGCTCGCGACCGAAGGCCCCGTCGGGGAGGCGGTCGATTCCGAGGGCCTCGAGGTGGACGGCACCGAGGTCCCGCATCCGCACCTGGCAGCGCGCCCCGCCGCCGATCAACAGGATGCGTCCGACGGCTTCCGGCACCTCGATGGCGCGGACCTGGGCCAGCGCCACGTCGCGCGCGTGCACGAGTTCCACGCGTGCGTCCGGGTCGATGCGAAACAAGGCCTCGGCATCGAAGTCTCCGAAGCCGCGCGGTACGACGGGCAGCGCGGCGCCGAAGCGCAGGATCACCCAATCGAGCTCCGAGGCGCGGATCCTCTCCTCACACGCCACCTTGCTGCGGCTGTAGTGATCCGACGGATTGAGCGGGTCGTCGCTGCGGCGCGGCGGCGGCCTGTCGGGGGTCGGCCCGAACACCGAAATCGAGGATGCGAAGACGAGCCTCGGCCGCGCCGACGCGAGCTCGCAGGCCTCGATGACGTTGCGCGTCCCCTCGACGTTCACGCGAAACGTGAGGCCTGGGTCGCGTTCACTCGCGGGCGGAATCAGCGCGGCGTCGTGGATCACAGCGTCGCGATCTGCCGTGGCGCGGACGAGCGCAGCGCGATCTCCGATGTCGGACCAGACGACCTCGATCGCGCTGCCGAGCGAACGAGCGGCGCGGCGCGCGGTGCGCGACGGCTGATCGAAACAGCGCACCTGGTGTCCCGCCGTCAGCAACGCGTCGAGCGTCGCCGACCCGAGATTGCCGAAAGCGCCCGTCAGCAGAACGCGCACGAAACCCCCTGAACGCCGCGCCCTCGGCCGGCCCATCCTTGGAGGCGCGGCGGCGGAGCCACATGTACACCGAATCCCTGCGCTCGTCCGGAGATCGCATTCCGAGCGCTTCTCGAGACCGGTGTCATGCTCTCCGATCGGCACCTCTCGGAACGTTCCGGGTGCGAAGTCGGTTCCGGTCCAGACTCCAGGGGGTGCGTCATGTCTCGTCCGACTCTCCGTCGCGTCACCGAGATCCTGGGCGTCGCCGCGTCGCTGGTCGGGCTCGCGACTCCTTGCCAGGCGCAGTCGTGCAGCTGGGTCTCGAGCGTGAGCGAGTGGCACGGAAGCCTCAGCTGGAGCTGGAACCATTCCGCGGCGTGGTCCGATTCCGAAGGCTGGGCCTACACGACCCAGACCACGGACGCCGCGACCTCGACGTTCGATCTCGACGCGAACGGGTTCGGCTATGCGGCGGGTGAGCTGCTCTACGACGAGATGTACACGACGACGTCCCCACCGCCGAACTCGAACCGGGGTTTCACGCACTACGAGCTGGGCTGGCCGGCGTTTCCGACTCCGGTGATGGATCTGCACGTGAATCCCTTCGACTGCACCTACACCTGGGACGAGGTGGTGACCGCGTCGGGCACCGTCACGGACGAGTCGGGGAGCAGTCCGGTCGCGGCGAAGCCGCCCAACATGATCGTGCTCCCGCTGGAGGGCTACCCGATTCCGAGTCTGCCGGGTCCGCTCTCGTTCAGCGGTCCCATGCCGGTGCGGATCGTGGGCACCGGCACGCCGTTCCCGCTCTTCGTGACTGGTTCGGGCAGCGCGCTGGAGAGCAGCGTGGAGCTGGGACAGGAACAGCTGGGCGACGCCCAGGTGAGCTGGACCTTCCAGCCGGGCCAGCTCACCGCACCGCTCAACGACAGCTGCGCGAACGCGAAGCTGCTGCTCGGCGCCGCGTTGCAGGACACGACCGCGGCGACGAGCGCCGTAACCGACCCCGTCTCCAGCTGCGGAACGGGCGATCGTTCGACCTGGTTCCGCTACGTGCCGCTCTTCGCCGGAGCTGCGCAGATCTCCACGGCCGGCTCCGGCTACGGCACCGTCGTGTCGGTGTGGGAGGAGCAGGAGGGTTGCGCCGCGCTCACGACGGAAGTCGGTTGTGGCGCGTCGATCCCGATGGAGGCGCAGAAGACTTACCTGATCCAGGTGCAGCGCGCGTCCGGATCGGCGGGCGACCTCGAGATCGCGATCGTGCCGGAGCCCGGCGCCCCGCTCGAGGCGGTGGTGGCAGGACTCGTGCTCGCCGTCGGGCGTCGCTCCTCGATCGACCGGCGCCGGCGCAAGTAGCGCCGCGCTCGACGCTGTGCGCGACGAGCGTGAGCGTCGTCGGCTCTCAACGCGCTGGTTGCCGTCACAGCAGGACGCTGGCGGGATCGAGATCGAGCGCGAGGCGGCCCATCGTGCGGGCGGCCTGACCCGGATCGAGCGCCGCGTGGGTCGTCATCGCGTGCGCATCGCGGAACGCGCGCTGGATCGGGCTCGACAGGAAGATGCCATGGGCCCCGCTGGCGCCGGAGAGCTGGCTGATGACTTCCTGGCACGCGCGCAGACCGAGTCCGACGTCGCGCTTGTAACGCGCGCGCTCGGCGAGTGTGAATTCGTGCTTCTCCGCCGCGAGGCGCGCGATCTCGTCGAGATCGCGCTGCCAGAGCAGCTCCACCGCGTCGATCTGGTAGCTCGCTTCGCCGAGCAGCACGTGCACCGGCGTCTGTTCGGACTGCTTCTCGGCGCTGTAGGTGATCTGCCGGGTCCGCGCGCGCTCGGTGAACGCCGCATAGGATCCCCGCGCCAGTCCGAGCGCCGGCCCGACCAGCGCGAAGAGCAGCATGGTTCCGAACGGGACGCGGTAGAGCGGGCTGTCGGAGTACAGCTCGCGGCCGGGGGAGTGTCCCGCCATCGCCTGCACCAGCGACAGCGAACGGTGTTCAGGAACCGTCGCAGCGTCGATCACGATGTCTTTGCTTCCGGTTCCGGCCAGTCCGCTGACGCGCCAGTTGTCGTCGATCCGGTATTCGTCCTCGGGCACCAGGAACAGGCGCAGATCCGGAATCGGCCCGGACGACGGCACCACCGCCCCGACCATCATCCAGCTCGACGCATCGCAGCCGCTGGCGAACGACCAGCGCCCGCTGACGCGGATGCCATCGCGCACGCGCTCGGCCGTGCCGGTGGGAGCAAACGATGCCGCCAGCAGCGTGTCCGGGTCGTCGCCCCAGACGTCTTGCTGGGCCTGCTCGTCGTAGAGGCCGAGCATCCAGTTGTGGACCGCCAGCACGCCGAGACACCAGGCAGTGGATCCGCAGCCGCGAGCCAGCTCGGCGCTGGCGCCGACCAGCGCGGCCGGCGCCAGCTCGAAACCGCCCCAGCGCCGGGGCTGGTTCAGCTTGAACAGGCCCGCGGCTCGCAGATCGCGCACCGTTTCGGGCAGAAGTTGTCGAGCTGTCTCGGTCTTCTCCGCCCGTTCCGAGATCGCGGGGAGCAGCGTTCGGACCGTCGGGACGACTTCTTCGAGCTTCACGGGGTGCCTCCTCAGGATGGCAGGGCCGACTCTATTCGTAAAACTGACTAGCGTCAATCATGAATTGAGTCATAATGAAGCTCATGGACATCCACGGCGGCGAGGAGATCACGGCGGCTCCGACGCGCGGCCAGCGGCGGAGGGAGCGCACGCGGGGGCGGATCGTCGACGCTGCGGAGCGGCTCATGCGGGAGCGGGGCGTCGAGTCCGTCACGATCCAGGACATCACGGAGGCCGCCGACGTCGGTCACGGCACGTTCTACGTCCACTTCGACAGCAAGGCCGACGTGCTGCGCCCGCTGATCGAGCGGCTCGGCCAACGCATCCACGAGCGGGTCGACCGGGAGACGCGCGGCGATCCGGACCCGGCCCTGCGCCTCGCCACCGGCATCCGCATCGCAGTGCGGAGCATCGCCGCGGACCCCATCTGGAACTGGCACGTGTTCCGATCCGGTACGCCCTATCGGCAGCTGGCAGAAGGGATGGGAACCCCGCCCGTCCGGGACATGCAACGGGGCGTCGCGGGCGGCCGGTTCCAAGTGACGGATCTGCGCGCGACGTGGAGCTTCATCGACGGCGCGCTGATCGGTGTACTGACGGCCTTGAACCAAGGAGTGTTGGGCGAGGAGGCCGCCGAGGTCACCGCGGAGCTCGTTCTGCGCAGTCTCGGGGTGGCGCCCGAGGAAGCCGCGCGACTGGCGCGCACGCCGTTGGATCTTTCATGAGGGAAATCGGGTGAAGCCGTTCCCGATGCATGGCCAGTCGGTGCGCCAACACCGGCGGCGCTCACCCATACGCAGAGAGGAAGCGATTCCATGTCGAGCCCGCGTCCCCGCTTCAGCCACATCGGTCTCCACGTCCACGACATCGACGTCATGATCGATTTCTATACGACGCTGCTCGGCCTCGAGATCACCGACCGCGGTCGGCTACCGCTCCCGAGCGAACCGCAGATCGTGTTCCTGAGTTCCGATCCCGAGGAGCACCACCAGATCGCCCTGATCGAGGGGCGTCGCGACGGTGGCATCGCCGGCGGCGTGGTGAACCAGATCTCGTTCCACGTAGGCGACCTCGCTTCTCTGCGCGCCATGAAGGCGGCTGCGGAAAAGGCCGGTGTCACGCGCTTCCTGCCGGTGTCGCACGGACGCGGCTGGTCGCTGTACTTCCCGGATCCGGAGGGCAACGGCATCGAGTGTTTCGTCGATACGCCCTGGCACGTCCGCCAGCCCGTGGTCGAACCGCTCGACCTCTCGCTCTCCGATGCGGAGATCCTCGCCCGGACCGAGGCGACCTGCCGCGCTGCGCCGGACTTCCAGCCGATCGCGTCCTGGAAGGCCGCGCTGGCGAAGCGGCTCGCGGAGCGCGAAGCCGCTTCCTGATCTGCGTACCGCGGCGGCCGGCGGCGCCAGCAACCTTCCGCGCCACCACGTGTCGCGGTCCGGCAATCGCGAGGCTCGGCGCCCTCCGGTTCCTGGCTCCGGAGGGCGCCCCCTGACGCTGCGCTACGCCGCGCGTTGCGGCGTCTGATACTCGATTCCGATTCGGGCCAGGCGGATCTTGAACTCCTTCAGGACCGTGTCGGCGAGCACCTGCTCCATCTGCTCCGGCGGCATCTGGGCGAGATCGACGCCCTGGTAGTTCGCGTGGTGCCGCGTGGCGCCCGCTTCGGCCTCGAGGCGGTCCATCTCGGCCGCCATCGGGTTGCCGCGGAACGAGTCCGCGAACGTGGCGAGCATGTAGTACGACATGTCCCGCTGCATGCGCTCGATCTCGGCCTTCTTCTCGGGGAACTCGCGGATCAGCGAACCGATGCGGTTCTCACCGAAGCCCACGTGGCGCCGCTCGTCGGCGATCGTGCCCGCGAGCGTGTTGGCGAACTTCGGGTTCATCTCGCGCGAGAGCGCCTGCATCATCTCGAAGACGCTGAACGCCATGCCCTCGAGGATGACGTTCTGGCCCACCACGCCGGCCACGAAGTCCTTCTTGTCCACCTTCTCGAGCAGGATCTCTGCGAACTTCACCAGGTTGGGGTTCACGTACTGCTTGAGCGTGTCCTCGAGGTCGGTCTTCTTCACGCCGAGGTCGTAGAGGCGCTGCGTGAAGATCTCGACGTGGCGCGCCTCGTCGAGCGTCTGCGTGGCGAGGAAGCGCTTGCTGGCCTCGTCGGGCGCCGCGTTGATCAGACCCGAGGACGCTGCGAGCGCGCAGCGTTCGCCCATCACGAGCTGCACGGTGGTGCGGATCGTTTCGGTCCGCATCAGCTCGTTCGAGACCAGGAGGTCGGGCTCCTTCTCGCCGGGCGCGTGGCCGAAATCGGTGTTGGCGAGGTAGCCCTGGGGGCAGGACTCCAGCCAGTGCTGGATCGAATACATGCTGAGGAAATCGGACATGGAAGATGGCTCCTCTCGGGCGCGTGGGGTGGACTGCAGCACACAAAGCAAGATACATACCGGGCCGACCGGTCGGACTGGC
>JALOQG010000091.1 GCA_025453505.1 Myxococcota bacterium
GCCGCGGGTCGTCGCGCAGGGCGGATCGTTCGACGTCTGGTTCGAGGCGCCGGGCGAATCCGGCGAAACACCGCGCCGCGTCGGCGCGTCGGACGTGCTGCGCGCGTGGCGCGGCGGCGCCTCGCTGCTGCTGCTTCCGGGCGGCCGCGGCGGGCTCGCGCCGCTGCCCGCCGACTGGCTCGCGCGCTTCGGCCGCGAGATCGGAGATCTGCTCGAGGCGCGCGATGCCGCGGGCCGGCTCGCGCCGGCGGCCCTGCCCTCGCTCGCGCGACTCTGCGGCGAGCTCGGCATCGAGGCGCCCGACCTCGGCCGGCTCGGCGCGCTCGCGGACGAGTTCCGCGGCATCCCTTCCGCGGTGCTGCCCGCCGATCTGCGCGCGGAGCTGCGCAGCTACCAGCGCGCCGGCGTCGACTGGCTGGTGTTCCTGCGCGACGCGGGACTCGGCGCGCTGCTCGCCGACGACATGGGCCTCGGCAAGACGCTGCAGGTGCTGAGCGCGCTCGACGCGAACGGCCGCACGCTCGTCGTCGCACCGACCAGCGTGCTCTTCAACTGGGCGAACGAAGCGCAGCGCTTCCGTCCGGGCCTGCGCGTGTCGCTGTATCACGGTCCCGCGCGCGCGCTCGACCCGAAGGCGCAGATCACGCTGACCAGCTACGCACTCTTGCGTCTCGACGCCGAGGCGCTCGCCCGGGTCGCGTGGGACGCCGCGGTGCTCGACGAGTCACAGGCGATCAAGAACCCCGACTCGCAGGTGGCGCGCGCCGCACACGCGCTGTGTGCACGGTGGCGCGTCGCCATGACCGGCACGCCGATCGAGAACCGCCTCGACGAGCTGTGGAGCCAGATCCACTTCACGAATCCGGGGCTGCTCGGCACGCGCGCGGGATTCGACGAGCGCTGGGCGGCGCCGATCGCCGCGGGCGACGCCGCGGCCGCCGCGGGATTGCACGCGAAGCTGCGCCCGTTCCTGCTGCGGCGGCGCAAGGCGGAGGTCGCGCCCGAGCTGCCGCCGCGCACGGAGGTCGTGCTGCACGTCGATCTCGAGCCCGAGGAGCGCGCCGTCTACGACGCCGTGCGCGCGGCGACGCGAGAGGACGTGGTCGCCAAACTGGCGTCGGGCGCCGGCGTGCTCGCCGCGCTCGAAGCGTTGTTGCGCCTCCGCCAGGCCGCCTGTCATCGCGGGCTCGTGCCGGGGCAGAGCGCCGAGACGTCGTCGAAGGTGGAATTGCTCGTCGAAGAGCTCACGACGGCGGTCGCGGAAGGACACAAGTCGCTCCTCGACGGATCGACGCGCGATCGCGCGGGCGTGGTCGCCGCCTTCCAGGCGGACGACGGTCCGCCCGTGCTGCTGCTCTCGCTCCAGGCCGGCGGCAGCGGACTCAACCTCACGGCCGCCGATCACGTGTTCCTGCTCGACCCGTGGTGGAACCCGGCCGTCGAGGACCAGGCGGCGGACCGCGCGCACCGCATCGGACAGACGCGGCCGGTGCTCGTGCACCGGCTCGTCGCGACGGACACGGTCGAAGAGCGCGTCCTGGCCCTGCAGGAATCGAAACGCGCGCTCGCCGACACCGCACTCGCCGGCACCGCCGGCCCCGGCGGATTGACGCGCGACGATTTGTTGGGTCTCCTGCGCGAATGACCGAAGCAGCTTTCTGGCGGCGCTGCAGTTCCTGCAAGGAGCCGATCGGATTCGGCGTGCAGTACTGGGTGTGCAACGTGTCCACCTGCACGCGGCCGCGCACCGGCTTCGTGTTCTGCTCGGTGTCGTGCTGGGACGGCCACCTCGGGGTCGTGCGACACCGCGAGTCGTGGGCCGTCGAGAAGCGCGCGCCGTCGGCCGCGGAGTGGGCGGCCGAGCAGGGACAGGCCGCGAGCGCGACCGCACCGAGCGTCGCGACGTCGCCGAGCGAGCGGTCGCCGCGCCGCATCCTGCCGCCGCCCGCGACGCGCGAGCCCGACCCGCTCGAGAGCGACGTGCTGATCGTCATCACGAAGCTGAAGAACTACATCCGCGCGCGCTCGGGCTTCAACACGTCGGATCGCGTCGTGATTCCGCTCTCCGAGTCCGTGCGCGAGCTGTGCGACCGCGCGATCGAGAAGGCGCGCGCCGAAGGCCGCAAGACCGTCCTGGATCGCGACTTCGAGTAGATCCGCCCGCTCGGCGCGCGCGCCTGGTTCGCAACCGGTGTGCGACTCCAGCGACCTTCGATGCAGGCGAGCGATCCGGGTGTCGAGCCCGCGGCGCCGGCTGCCGAAGAGGAGCCTCGGCTATCGTGCGGCCCCCGTCGGTCGCGAGGAGGAAGCGGACATGGTTCGTGTGGGCATCATCGGCGGCTCGGGTCTCGACGACCCGGCGATCCTGCAGGACGCGCGCGACGAGAGCGTCTCGACGCGTTGGGGCGAACCGAGCTCTCCCTTGCGCATCGGCGTGATCGAAGGCGTCGAGTGCGTGCTGCTCGCGCGCCACGGACGCAAGCACACGATCCCGCCGACCCAGGTGCCGAACCGCGCCAACGTCCAGGCGCTCGTGGACGTCGGCTGCACGCACGTGCTCACCACGACCGCCGTCGGCAGCCTGCGCAAGAAGATCGGCCGCGGGGATCTCGTCGTGATCGACCAGTTCATCGACTTCACGCGCTTCCGGCCGGTGTCGTTCCACGACCACTTCGAGCCCGGCCAGCCGGCGCACACGCCGATGGCCGACCCGTTCTCGCCCGAGCTGCGCGCGCTCCTGATCGACACCGCCAGGGAACTCGGCGTCCGCCACCACGCGAAGGGCACGGTGGTCACGATCGAAGGGCCGCGCTTCTCGACGCGCGCCGAGTCGCACATGTTCCGCGCCTGGGGCGCGGACATCATCAACATGTCGATCGCGCCCGAGTGCGCGCTCGCCAACGAGGCGGGCCTGCCCTACGCGGCCGTCGCGATGTCCACCGACTACGACTGCTGGAAGGACGACGAGGAGCCCGTCACGTGGCAGCAGATCCTCGACATCTTCGAGCAGAACGTCGAGAAGGTCGTACGGGTGCTCGTCGGAACGATCGCGAAGATGCGCGAGCCCGGCGTCAGCGCAGGCTGAGCGACCAGGCCCCCGCACGCACCTGGCCGTAGACGTAGGCGCCGCCGCCGGGCGCCGGCCTCCAGGCGAACGACTCGACGCCCTCGCCCGACACCACGGGCGGTCGGCCGTTCGTGCCCGGCAGGAACGCGACGAAGCTGGCGCGCACGTCGGCGCTTCCCGTCGCGTCGAGCGTCGTCGCAGCGGCGTCCACGACCAGCGATTCGAGACGCCCCGGTGCCGCGCGCAACGCGGGACGGCGCAGCTGCGACGCGAGCGGGGCGCGCACGCCGATGACCTGGTTCACCGCGCAGTCCACGTCGAAGAGGCCCCAGACGTAGGGGAGATTGCCGGCGCGCCAGTCGCCGGACTTGTGCGGATCGCCGCAGGCCTCGCGCCAGGTCCAGAGCGTCGCCGAGATGCGGAACTCGTCCTGGAGCCGTTGGTGCAACAGGAAGTAGTCGTCGTTCGGGTCCGCGGCGCGGCGCGGATCGCCGCCCCACTCGCCCGACAGGATCGGTGCACCGCCGTAGAACTCGGCCGACTCCTGGATGGCGCGCTCGAAGGGCGTCGCGTCGAGCGGCGTCGAGTCGAGACCGCCTTGATAGATGTGCGGCGCGTACACGATCTGCCCGTCGTTCGGGAAGGGCGGCACCTCGCCGGGCAGATTCCCCCAGGCGATCGACGGCTCGAAGAAGAGCATGCGGTGCGGATGACCGGCGGCGTCTTCGGCCGCGCGGATCTCGGCGAACGCCTGCGCGTAGAGATCCGAGAGCGCATCGAAATGGCCGGGGAAGAACACGTAGACGTTCGGCTCGTTCATCACGTCGTAGCCGGCGACGGCGTCGTGCGCGGAGAGGCGTGCCGCGACGTGGCCGAGCATGCGGACGTAGTGCGTGCGGATGCCGACGCCGTCCGCAGCGGGTGCGTCGTTCCAGAACGACTGGAACGCGGCGATCACCGCGGGGCTGAACTCGCGTCCGAGCGGCGGCGTGCAGCGACGCCGATTGGCGTCGAAGGTCGCCCAGGCGGGCGCGCCGTCCCAGCCGAAGGCCGGCGACTCGCCGGCGGGGCACACCTCGTCCGGCCGCGCCGCGAGCGACGGCCCCCACGCGTCCTGGTGCAGATCGACGATCGAGTAGATGCCGCGGCGCTGCAGCGCGAGCACGGCCGCTTCGATCGCGTCGAGATACGTGTCGTCGTAGACGCCCGGCTGCGGCTCGACGCGCGACCACGAGAGCAGCAGCCGCACCGCGTTCCAGCCGTAGGACGCGATCTCGTCGGCGTCGGCTTCCGTGAACGGGTAGGTGGTGAAGCGGCTCGCGTCGTAGACCGCGTACTCGACGAACGCGTTGACGTTGACGCCGCGCAGCAGCACTTCGCGGCCGTGCGCGTCGGCGATGCGCCCGCCGTGTTCCGGATCCGGCTCCGCGTGCAACGCGGGCAGACGGAACGAACTCGCATCGGCGCCGGGCGCGGGCGGAACGCCCGGCACGCCGACGTTGCAGGCGAGCGAGAGCCCCACCGCGATCCATACCAGCTTCAGGTTCCCGATCCGCATCGTTCCGCTCCGCATCCTGTTCCGCCCCGGCGCCTCTCCGCGACGCACGCCGCGTGCCCGGCCCCACGCCCGCATTGTACGCGCTCCAGTCGCAGCGCGCGGCGACCGTTGATAGGGTCGGGCTCGTTCCGGGGGAAATGCATGCGTTCCGTCTCCTGCACAGCGGCTGCCGCCCTGCTCGTCGCCTCGCTGACCGCCTGCGCGGGATTTCCCATGCGGCGCTCCGCCGAGCCCGAAACCGAGGCGATCGTCTTCGACGCCGCCGACTCGAACACCACGCGCACGTATCTCGCGCTGGCCGCGATGCGCGAAGACTCCGCCGACTGGACGGGCGCGCTCGCGCGCGTGGACAAGGCGCTCGCGCATCAGCCGCGCAGCCGGGGCGCGTTGCTGCGACGCGCGGAGCTGCTCGCGCTCGCGACGCCCGGCGCGGAGCTCGACGAGGCGCGCGAGATCCTCGCGGCCGCCGAGGACGAAGACGCCGAAGCGCTCGCCGCACGGGGACTGCTCGCGGCGGCGGAGGGCGACGGCGACGCCGCGGCCGAGCACGCACGGCGGGCGGGCGACGCGGGCGCCGATGCGGCGCGCGTGTACTGGATCGCGGCGCGGCTGCTCGCGCTCCACGGCGATGCCGACGCGGCGCTGCCGCTCGCCGAGCGCGCCGTCGAGCTCGACGCGAAATCGGGCGCAGCGCGACGCGAACGGGCGCGCGCGCGGCTGCGCAGCGGCGACTTCGACGGCACGCGCGACGATCTCGAGCTGCAGATCCGCGTGCATCCGGACGACGCCGAGTCGCGCGGCATCCAGGCCGATCTCATGCGCCGGGTCGGAGCCGACGGCTTCGCGCGCGATGCGCTCGAAGCGATCGCGGCGTCGCGGCGCGACGCCGGCGCACAGGCGCTCCTCGGTCGCATCGCGCTGGAACAGGGCGAGCTCGACGCGGCGCGCGCGACGCTCGAACCCGCCGCCGCGGCGCACCCGACACATGCCGGCGTGCAGTCCGCGCTGTGTGCGCTCGATGCACGCGAGCGGCGCGCGGACGCGTGCGTGCAGCGACTGGACGCCGCCGTGGCCGCGGCTCCGGAAGACGTCGCGCTCGTGCGCATCCGGGCCCGTGCGCTCGGCGAAGCGCGGCGCAACGACGAGGCCGCCACGGCGTTCGCGCGGGCGGTCGCACTCGACCCCGACGCGACCGAGACGCTCGAGGCGATCGTCGCGTGGATCGGCGCGGCCTCCGACGGAGAAGCGCGCATCGCGGCGCTCGCGCTCGCACCGGCGCCCACGCAGATCGCGATCGGCATGCTGCGCGAGACGCGCGGCGATCGCGCGGGCGCCGTCGCGTCGCACGAGAAGGCGCTCGCGGCGAATCCCGCGTCGCCGCTGGCCCGTGCGTCGCTCGCGCGCGCGCTGGCCGCGCAGGGGCAGAGCCTCGATCGGGCCGTCTCGCTGGCGCGCGAGGCGCGAGCCGCACGGCCGAACGATCCCGACTTCGCCTGGGCGCTCGGCCTCGCGCATCTGCGCCGCGGACAGGATAAATCGGCGCTCGAATCGCTCGGCGGCGCCGCCGGCAGCTATCCCGTCGAGCGGCCCGGCTTTCCCGAGCTGATCTGGAACGCCGCACAGGCGCTCGATCGCGCGGGCGATCGCAGCGCGGCCGCCCACACGGCCGACATGGCGCTCGCGCTCGCGAAGCATCACGGCCCGCAAACCGCTCCCTGGATGGCGAGCGCACGCGCGCTGAACGCGAAGCCGGCGGCCGCGAAGACGGCGAGCGCGACTCCGACGAGCGCGACGACCGCTGCTGCGACGGATGCCGCCACGCCGGCCGTCGAACCCACGAACGCCGCGGAGGCGAGCGAAGCCGCGCCGACACCCGCACCGACGACGCCCGCGACTCCGCCGACGCCACCGCCCGCTGCGAACGCGCCCTGATCGTGCCACGCACTCCAGGCGGCGGCGCTGGACGCGACGGGTATGCTCCGCCAGGCATGGCGGGCACCACCGGAACGCGCTGGCGACACGTGTTGCCCTGGATCGTCTCGATCGCGCTGCTCGTCTACGTGTTCGGCTGGGCGACGGACTGGAAGCGCCTCGAAGACGCGATGCGCGCCGCCGACGTGCCGCTCTTCCTGCTCTTCGCTTCGGCCGACCGCATCGCCTTCTTCCTGGTCTGGACGCTGCTGCAGGCGCTCGCGCTGCGGCGCTTCGTGGCGCACGTGCCGGTGCGTTCGGTGGTCGCCGTGCGCGGCGGCTCGGAGCTGCTGCGTACCGTTTCGAATCCGCTCTCCGACGCCGCGTTCTTCCTCGGCCTCGGCGAACTGGCGGGACGCCGCGTGGACGCGGTGTTGGCGTCGGCGCTGGTCCCCATGCTCTGTCACTTCCTGGTGATGCTGGCCATGATGACGCTCGCGCTGCCGTTCCTGCCCGGCGGCATCGGCGCGAACGGCGACGTCGCCTGGACGGCCGGCGTCTTGTGGGCGATCTGGAGCGCACTCGGCACCGCGGCGCTGCTCGCGCACCGCGGCCGCGTGCGGTTTCCCGGCGCGGATTCGATCCGCGACTGGATGCTGCGCTTTCCGCTGGCGAAGATCCGGCCGTTCCTGCTCGGCTTCGTCGCGCTGGTGCTCTTCGACGTCACGATCCAGCAGCTCGGCTCGCGCGCCTTCGGCGTCGAGATCCCGTGGGTCGTGCTCGCCGCGCGCATCCCCATCCTCTATCTCTGGCTCACCGTGCCGACGCTCGGCAACTTCGGCACGCGCGAGCTGGCATGGGCGGGGCTCTTCTCCGAGTACGGCGATCGCGACACGCTGCTCGCCTACGCGCTCGGCACCAACGCCGTGTTCCTGGTGCTGAACCTCGCGCTCGGCCTGCTCTTCCTGCCGCGCGCGCTCCAGCTGCTCGCCACCGTGCGGCGGGCGCGCAGCGCCGGCGATCCCATCCCCGAGCCGCTCCTGCATGACCCGACCGATCTCTGAGCCGCGCTCCGGGCCGCTCGTCGTCTTCGACTTCGACGGGACGCTCGCGGACACCTGGCGCGATCTCGCGGCGGCGTTGAACCGCACGCTCGCGGAGGACGGCCTGCCGACCTTCGACGGGCCCGAAGTGAAGCGCTGGGTCGGACACGGCGTGCTGCCGCTACTCGCGCGCGCCGTTCCCGACGCCGAACCCACGCGGCTCGAACGCCTGCGCACGCGCTTCTTCGCGCACTACGAGGCCGGCTGTCTCGCCACGACCCGGCTCTACGACGGCATCGAAGCGTGCCTCGCGGCCTGCGCGGGTGCGGATCTCGCCATCGCGAGCAACAAGCCCGCGACGTTCCTCGTGCCGATGGTCGAGCGGCTCGGCATCGCCAGGCACTTCGCCGCGGTGCTCGGCGGCGACAGCCTGCCGGTGCGCAAGCCCGACCCGCGCGTGATCGAAGCCGTCGCGGCGCGCGTGCGGAGTTCCAGACGCCGGCTGCACGAGACGATCTGGATGGTCGGCGACAGTGCCGTCGACATCGAGACTGGCCGCGCCGCGGGTGCGCGCACGATCGGCTGCGCCTGGGGATTGCGCGGACGCGACGAGCTGCGCGAAGCGGCGTGCGAGTTCCTGATCGAGGATCCGCGCGAGATCCCCGCGCTGCTCGGCTTCGCGCCGTGAGCGCGCGGCTGCGCGATCTCGATCTCGGCGGCGGCCTCGTGCTGCCGTCGCGATTGCTCACCCAGCGCTTCGCGCGCTCGGGCGGTGCGGGCGGGCAGAACGTCAACAAGGTCGAGACGAAGGTCGAGGTGCGGCTCGATCTCGAAGCCGCGCGCGAGTGGCTCGGACCGGCGCGCGTCGCACGCGTGCGCACGAAGCTGGCGCGCCGCCTCGACGCCGACGGCCGTCTGCAGGTCACGTGCGACGAGCACCGCGAGCGCGGTCGCAACCTCGCGACCGCGCTCGCGCGCATGGAAGAACTCGTCGCGGCGGCGCTCGTCGTGCCGCGCCAGCGGCGCCCCACCCGCCCGACGCGTGCTTCGCAGCAGCGACGCGTGGCTGCGAAGCGGCACAAGGGCGCGATCAAGCGCGGCCGCTCGGCCGACGACGAGTAGCAGCGGGCCGGTTGCCCGTCCCATCCCGGAGAGGCAGCTTGCCGCGCATGTCCGGTCCCAGCGCGCTCACCGATCTCGACCTGCACCTCTTCAACGAGGGCAGCCACGCGCGCCTCTACGAGAAGCTCGGCGCGCATCCGGGCAACCAGGGCGGTACCGCGGGCACGCGCTTCGCGGTCTGGGCGCCGAACGCCGAGCGCGTGTCGGTCGTCGGCGACTGGAACGGCTGGGATCGCGGCGCGCACCCGCTCGCGCCGCGCGGATCGTCGGGGATCTGGGAGGGCTTCGTGCCCGGCGTCGGGCGCGGCTCCGTGTACAAGTACTTCGTGCGCTCGCGCGTCGGAGGCTTCGAGGCGGACAAGGCGGATCCCTTCGCGTTCGCCGCCGAGGTCGCGCCGAAGACGGCTTCGGTGGTCTGGACGCTGGAGCACGACTGGAAGGACGCGGCGTGGATGGAGGCGCGCGCGCGACGCAATGCGCTGCACGCACCGATCTCGATCTACGAGCTGCACACCGGCTCGTGGCGGCGGCGGCTCGACGAAGGCAACCGGTCGCTCTCGTATCGCGAGCTGGCGCACGAGCTCGCGGTCCACGTCTCCGCGCTCGGCTTCACGCACGTCGAGCTGCTGCCGATCATGGAGCACCCCTTCTTCGGCTCGTGGGGCTACCAGACCACGGGGTACTTCGCACCCAGCAGCCGTTACGGGACGCCGCAGGATTTCATGTTCCTGGTCGACCACCTCCACCAAAACGGCATCGGCGTGATCCTGGACTGGGTCCCTTCTCATTTCCCCACCGACCAGCACGGTCTCGGCTTCTTCGACGGCACCCACCTCTACGAGCATTCCGACCCGCAAGAAGGGCTGCATCAGGACTGGAACAGCTACATCTTCAATTACGGCCGGCACGAGGTGCGCAGCTTCCTGATCAGCAGCGCGCTCTTCTGGCTCGACCGCTACCACGCCGACGGCCTGCGCGTGGACGCGGTCGCGTCGATGCTGTACCGGGACTACTCGCGCAAGGAGGGGGAGTGGGTAGCGAACCGTTACGGAGGCCGCGAGAACCTGGAGGCCATCGCGCTTCTCCGGCGTCTGAACGAGGCGGTGTACGAGTCACACC
>JALOQG010000092.1 GCA_025453505.1 Myxococcota bacterium
GCCGGCGAGCCGGTCGAGCGCCCAGCGCGCGTGTTCCGCGAGCAGCGGGTCCTCGCCGGACGCGAATCGCTCGAGCGCCGGACGCAGCGACGCGTCGGCCGTGTTGCCCGCCGCGACGATCGCATTGCGCAGCAGACCGCGATACTTCGTGCGGCGCAGCGCGGTGCGCCGCGTGGCACCGCGCCAGGCGTCCTCGTCGAGCGAGAGCAGCCACGCGAGCGTCGGCCGTCGCCACTCCTCGCGCGGTGCGAGCGCGGCGCGCAGACCCGCGCGATCCGGTGGGATCACGCGACGCGATCGCGTGTTCCATGGGCATACGTCCTGACACACGTCGCAGCCGAACACCCACTCGCCCTGCGGCGCGCGCAGCGGCGCGGGGATCTCGCTGCGCAGCTCGATCGTCGTGTACGAGAGACAGCGCGTCGCGTCGAGTACGTAGGGCTCCGGGAATGCGCCGGTCGGACAGGCGTCGAGACACGCGCGGCAGCTGCCGCAGTGATCGGGCACGCGCGCGTCGGCGTCGAGCGCGAGATCCGTCGCGAGCGCGCCGAGGAACAGGAAGGATCCGAGTTCCGGATCGATGAGGCAGGTGTTGCGCCCGATCCAGCCGAGTCCCGCTTCGGCTGCGAGCACGCGTTCGAGCACCGGGCCGGTGTCCACCCACGCGCGCCAGCGCACGGGCGCCTGCACGAGCGCTTCGAGCGCCGTGCCCACCGCGCGCAGCCGCTCGAGCAGCACGTCGTGATAGTCGACGCCGCCTGCGTAGCGGGCGACGCGTGCGTCGGCCGGCGCGCGCGGCGCCGCGCCCTCGCGGTCGTAGACGAGACCGACGACGAGGGCCGAGCACGCTCCGGCGAAGAGTCCGCGCGGATCGACGCGCTCCTCGACGCGCCGCGCGAGCCATCCCATCTCGCCGTGATACCCGCGTTCGATCCACGTGCGGAAGAACGCCGAGTCTCGCGTCGGACCGAGCCGCGCGATGCCGGCCCGGTCGAAGCCGAGCGCCAGCGCGATCTCCTTGAGCCGTTCGCCGAGCGCGTCCGAGACGGTCACGACGCGCACGATAGCTGCTAGAGTGCGCGCACCGTGAACTGCTGGCCCGTGCTCGGGCGCGAGGTGACGGGCGAGCGCGTCGCCGCGTGGTTCGGCGACCGGTGCTGTGGCTAGGCACTGCTGCGCGTGGAGATCGAAGTCCTCGAAGACCGCGAAAACAAGCCGCTCGTCTGAAGCGCGCCTCCGCACGTCCCGCGTAGCGAGCCGAACGCGAGCAACGAGTTTCCCGCGTAGCGAGCCGCAGGCGAGCGGCGAGACCAAAAGGACCAATCATGGCAATCGAAGAAGGCAAGAAGGCGCCCGCGTTCAAGCTGGCGGATGCGAACGGCAAGACCGTCACGCTCGCGGATTTCGCGGGCAAGGATCTCGTCCTCTACTTCTATCCGAAGGACGACACGCCCGGCTGTACCAAGGAGGCCTGCGGCTTCCGCGACTTCTGGAAGGAGATCCAGAAGCTCGGCGCGGTCGTGGTCGGCGTGTCCCCGGATTCGGGCGCGTCGCACCAGAAGTTCCAGGCGAAGTACAAGCTGCCTTTCGCGCTGCTCTCGGATCCCGACAAGAAGATGATGACCGCGTACGGCGCCTTCGGGGAGAAGATGATGTACGGCAAGAAGGTCACCGGGATCATCCGCTCGACGGTCTGGATCGGCCCCGACGGCAAGGTCAAGAAGCACTGGGCGCGCGTGCCGAAGGCCGAGGCGCATCCCGAGAAGGTGCTCGAAGCGCTGAAGGGAAACGGCTGATGCCGCTCGTATTTCCCGAGGGCTTCAAGTGGGGCGCCGCCACCGCGTCGTACCAGATCGAAGGCGCCTGGCAGGCGGACGGCAAGGGCGAGTCGATCTGGGACCGCTTCTCGCACACGTCGGGCCGCGTCAAGAACGGCGACACCGGCGACGTCGCGTGCGATTCGTATCACCGCTTCCCCGAAGACATCGCGCTGCTGAAGGAGATGGGGCTCGGCTCGTATCGCTTCTCGATCGCGTGGCCGCGCATCCAGCCGAAGGGCAGCGGCGCCGTACCACTGGGATCTGCCGCAGGCGCTCGAGGACGCGGGCGGCT
Organism: Myxococcota bacterium; assembly: GCA_025453505.1. GTDB lineage: Bacteria > Myxococcota_A > UBA9160 > UBA9160 > PR03 > PR03. The sequence continues at coordinate 2,113 of JALOQG010000092.1, forward strand.
GGCCGAGCCGCGATCTCGCGGGCCGCTTCGCCGACTACGCCGAGACCGTCGTGGGCGCGCTCGGCGACCGCTGCAAGAGCTGGATGATCTTCAACGAGCCGAACATCTTCACGACGATGGGATATCTGCTCGGGATCCACGCACCCGGGCGCCGCGAGCCGGAGGCCTTCCTGCGCGCGACCCACACCGTGAACCTCGCGCACGGCGACGCCTTCCGCGCGATGCGCGCCGCGCACGCCGATCTCGTGATCGGCACCGCGTTCAACATGACCGCCTGCGAGCCGCGCACGGATTCGCAGGACGACATCGCCGCGACCGAACGCTGGCATCGCTTCATCAACGAGTGGTTCCTCCAACCGGCGCTGCGCGGCACCTATCCCGAAGCGCATCCGCGCGGACTGCCTCACGACGTGATGGGCGTCCGGGACGGTGACTTCGAACGCATGCGCGCGCCGCTCGACTTCGTCGGCATCAATCTCTACACGCGCACGATCGTCGCCGCGACGCCCGGGGACGGCGGGCCGCTCTCGCTCGGCGCGTTGCCAGTCGGCGGCCTCGGCGGCGACGCCGGCCCGAAGACCGACTTCGGCTGGGAGGTGTGGCCGAACGCGTTGCACGACATCCTCGTGCGGGTCTCCGAGGACTACGACCGCCCGCCGATCGAGATCACCGAGAACGGCTGCTCGTACGGAGACGGCCCGGGCCCCGACGGCGTCGTCCGCGACACGCGGCGCATCGCGTTCTACGCGGGCTACATCGAGGCCGTGCACCGCGCGATCGAGGCCGGCGCCGACGTGCGCGGCTATCACGCCTGGTCGCTGCTCGACAATTTCGAGTGGGGCGAGGGCTACGAGCAGCGCTTCGGGATCGTCTGGGTCGACTTCGCAACGGGCAAGCGGATCCTGAAGGAGTCCGGGCGCTGGTACGGGAACGTCGCGCGCAGCAACGCCCTGCCGGGCTAGCGCCTCAAGCACGCACCGCGAAAGGCCGCTCAGGAACTCCCCATGTCCTTGCAGGAACGTCTCGTCTTCCTGATCGGCTCGCCGCGTTCCGGCTCGACGCTGACGGCGCGCATGCTCGGCGCACACCCCGCCGTGTTCGCGCCGCCCGAAACGCATCTGCTCACGCCGCTCGCGCATCTCGGCTTCTACGCCAACGTCGAGAAGGCGCCCTACGACCCGATCATCACGCGCCAGGCCGCGCACGAGCTGGTGCGCGCGTTGCCCGGCGGCGAGGCGGATTATGTCACCGCGATGCGCGCGTGCAGCGACGCGATCTACGAGCGGCTGCTGGCGGCGTCGGGCCGCACGCTGCTGCTCGAGAAGACGCCCGCCTACGCGCTGGTGCTGCCGTTCCTCGCGAAGCTGTACCCCGACGCGAAGTACCTGGTGCTGACGCGCCACCCGCTCGCGGTGTGGTCGTCCTACGTCGAGTCGTTCTTCGACGGCGACGCGGTCGCCGCGCACGCGAACAATCCGATCCTCGAGCGCTACGTCCCGGCGATCGCGCGCTTCCTGCGCGAGCAGCCGGTGCCGATCCTGCACATCCGCTACGAGACGCTGGTGCGCGAGCCGGAGGCCGAGATGCGGCGCGTGTGCGCGTTTCTCGGCGTCGACTTCGAGCCCGGCATGGTGGAGTACGGCCGCGAGGGACAGCCCCAGCCGACGGTGGCCGCGGGGCTCGGCGATCCGATCACGGTGGCGAAGGAGCAGCGCCCGACGACGAAGTCGGTCGCGAAGTGGGCCACGGAGATGGCCGATGCGCCCGGTCACCTCGAGCAGGCGCGCGCGATCCTCGAACGTCTCGACGACGCCGACCTCGAGAGCTGGGGCCATCCGCGCGCCGCGATCCTGGAGCAGCTCGACGCCGTGACGCCGTCGGGCGCTCGCAAGCGGCGTCCCTGGAACCGTTACGCGCTGGAGCGGCGTCTGCTGGTTGCGCTGCGCCGCAACATCCACCAGAACGCCTTCGGGCGACTGGTGAAGCGAGTCCGTTTCGTGTGCGATGTCCTGCTGCGCTGAGCCGTGCTACTCGTTGGGCGCCCGAAGGAGACCGCCATGAACGATCCGCAGAATCCGACCCCGCAGGCCGAAACCTGGACGCGCCCCGCGTTCGAGGTGATCGACCTCGCCTGCGAGCTCTCTGCCTACGCACCCGACGACGGCGGCCCGCTCTTCTAGCGCCGGCTTCGCCTTGTCCGATCTCGCCGGCAAGCAATGCGTTCCCTGCAAGGGCGGCGTGCCGCCTCTGCACGGCGCCGCGTTGCTCGTCCTGCATCACCAGCTCGGAGCCGACGGCAACGGCTGGAAGATCGAGCGCGAGCACCATCTCGAGAAAGAGTTCCGCTTCCGGAACTTCGCCGACGCGCTGGCCTTCGTGAACCGCGTCGGCGCGATGGCCGAAGCACAGAGCCATCACCCCGACACCTTCCTCGCCTGGGGCCGCGTCCGCATCACCATCTGGACCCACAAGATCGACGGCCTCACCGAAAGCGACTTCGTCTTCGCCGCAAAGTGCGACACGCTCGTCTGAATCGGACCTGATCCCAGAGTGGTATGCGGCTGTGGGTCGGGCGAGGTGGGTGATCCTCCGCCGCGCGCACCCCGTCCACATCCATATGCTTGGCTGCTGCGAAGGGACTTGGCCGCCGCTCTCGAGCGTGCTCTTCGGGGTGCTCGAGGCATGCGGCTCCGGATTCACCCACCTCGCCCGGGCTTCGCCGGTGACGGGAGAGGTCCACGCTCGCGGTTGCAGGAGTTCCGAATGCGGCGCTCGCGAATCTCCGCGTCACAGCCAGAGGCAGGGAGCGGCGGGTGAATTCGGAGCGGCCTGGTTCGAGGACCCCGAAGAACACGTCACGCGAGCGGCGCCCGAAGCCACTCGCCTCCGCCGCGCGTATGGATGTGGACGGGGTCCGCGCCGCGGAGAATCACCCGCCGCTCCCGACCCCCGCTGCGAACCACTCCGTCCATCTCTGCTGGCCGACGCAAGGCGGACGCCGCCCCGCCCGACTGGAGTAGGCTCCGCGCCCGGATGCGCCCGACCCGAGCCCGCCACACGATGCTCGCCTTCGCGCTCGGAGCGATGGCCGTCGCGTATCTCGATCGCGTCTGCATCTCGACCGCCGCGCCGGCGATCAAGGCGGACCTCGGGCTCAGCGACGCGCAGATGGGCGTCGTGTTCAGCGCCTTCACGCTCGCCTATGCGCTCTTCGAGGTGCCGAGCGGCTGGCTCGCCGACCGCTTCGGCGCGCGCGCGACGCTGACCCGGATCGTGCTGTGGTGGTCGGCGATGACGGCGGCGACGGGACTCGCGCGCGGCTTCGCGTCGCTGGTGGTGCTGCGCTGGCTCTTCGGCATGGGCGAAGCGGGCGTGTTGCCGAGTCTCGCGCGCGCGTTCGGCCGCTGGCTGCCCGATCGCGAGCGCGGCCGCGCCTTCGGCCTCACGATCATGGCGGGCGCGCTCGGCGGCGCGATGACACAGCCGATCGTGGTCTGGATGCTCCAGCACTTCTCGTGGCGCGAGGCGTTCCCGCTCTTCGGCGCCGTGGGCCTCTTCTACGCCGCCGCGTGGTGGTGGTGGTTCCGCGACGATCCGCACGCGCACGCCGGTGTGAACGACGCCGAGCTCGCCGTGATCGGCTGCGATCCGCCGGCGCCGCATCCGCGCGTTCCGTGGCGCGCGCTCGTGCGCAGTCGCAACCTGCTCGCGCTCTGCGCGATGTACTTCGGCGCGATCTACGGCTGGTACTTCTACCTGACCTGGCTGCCGACCTATCTCCTGCGCGGGCGCGGCTTCGATCTCGGCGCGGTCGGCTGGCTCGCGGCGCTGCCGCTGCTCGGCATCGCGACGGGATCGTTCGTCGGCGGCGCGCTCTCGGACGTGCTGACGCGGCGCTTCGGCGCGCGCGTCGGTCTGCGCGCGCCGGGCCTCGTCGGGCTGCCGCTCGCCGCGGGCGCGATCGTCGGCGCCGTCGCGACGTCCGACCCGCGCCACGCCGCGTTCGCGCTCGCGGCCGCCGCGCTGCTCGCGGCGCTCGGCGTCGCGCCCGCGTGGGCCGTGTGTCTCGCGATCGGCGGCCGCCACGCGGGCGTCGTCTCGGGCGCGATGAACACCTTCGGCAACCTCGGCGGCGTCGCGAGCCCGCTCGTCGTCGGCTGGTGCCTGCAGGCCTGGGGCGACTGGAACGCGCCGCTCTACACGGTCGCCGGCTTCTACGCCTTCGCCGCGCTGTGCTGGCTCGGCATCGACCCCTCGGAGCGCTACCCCTCCCCGACGGAGGCGATGCCGCTTGAGATCGGTCGAACGTGATCTTCCGCGCGAACCGGTGCGGCTGCTCGTCTCCGACGAGGCGGGGCGGGTCTACGACCATCCCGAGCTGCTGCTCGCGGGCGAGCGCGGCGCCGGCCCGGAGGCGATCGATCCTGTCGAGCTGATCGAGCTGCCGCGCGGCAGCGACCTCTTCACGCTGCCGGGCCGCACGCCCATCGGCCTCGATCCGAGGACGGGCCGGCGCGTCGCGGTGCGGAGCTGGGAGGGCGGCGAGGCGCGCGCCGTCGCGGCGTTCCTCGCGCCCGCACACACGTCGTGCCATCACGCCGCGTGGCGGACGCGCGCGGACGCGCCGACGCTCCCGCTCTACGCGTACACCGCGGTCGGCTTCGCCGACGGCCGCTACTGGGCGAGCGCGTTCCGCGTCGATCCCGACGTGCGGCAGAACCCGTGGCGCTTCGATCGCGAGCGGGTGCAGGAAGGCGTCGCGCGAATGCGACGCGAGCTGCCGCGCAATCGCGTCGCGCGCCAGCTCGAGCGCTGCGCGCTCGAATACGGCTGCCGCGCCGCGCAGAACTTCTTTCGCGGCCGCCACGAGGGGCCGCTGCCGGTGTCGATCGCCTGCAACGCGCAGTGCGTCGGCTGCATCTCGCTCCAGCCCGACGGCGCCTTCCGCGCCAGCCACGATCGCCTCGCGATCCCACCGACACCGAAGGAGGTCGCCGACACCGCGCTCGCGCATCTCGCGAACGTGCCGGGCGGCGTCGTCAGCTTCGGCCAGGGCTGCGAGGGCGAGCCGACGCTCTTCGGCAAGGTGCTCGTCGAGGCGACGCGCCGCATCCGAGCCGCCAGCCCGCGCGGCACGATCAACCTGAACAGCAACGCGAGCCAGCCCGAAGTCGTGCGCGCGCTCTGCGACGCCGGACTCGACGCGATCCGCGCGAGCCTCAACTCGCCGCGGCCCGCCGTGTACGCCGCCTACTACCAGCCGCGCGGTTACACCTTCGCCGACGTCGAGGCGAGCATCGCGACCGTGGTGCGCGCGGGCGGGCACGCGTCGATCAACCTGCTCTGCTTCCCGGGCGTCACCGACACCGACGCGGAACTCGCCGCGCTCGCGGGCCTCGTCGAACGCACGGGCCTGCACTTGATCCAGATGCGCAACCTGAATCTCGACCCCGAGCTGTACCGGCGCGCGCTGCCGCGCGGCAGCGTCCGCCGCGGCCGGGGCATGCGCTGGCTGCGCGATGCGCTCGCCGATCGCTTCCCCGCGCTGCGCTTCGGCTACTTCAATCCGGTCGTGCGGGCGAAGCGGCGCGGTGTGCGCGCCGTCGCGGCGGCCGCGGTGTGAGCGCGCGCAAGCTCCGCGTGCTCTTCCTCCACGGCCAGGAGGGGTCGCCGCAGGGTTCCAAGGCGCGCGCGCTCGCGGCGGCCTTCGAGACGCGCACGCTGGCGATGGACACGCAGCATTTCGAGGCCTGCGTCGCGCAGCAGGCCGAGGCGGTGCGGCGCTTCGAGCCGGACGTCGTCGTCGGCTCCTCGTACGGCGCGGCCGTGGCGGTCGCGCTGTTGCAGCGCGAGCAGTGGGACGGCCCGACGCTGCTGCTGGCCGAAGCCGCGCAGCGGCTCGGCCTGCGCGGGCGGCTGCCGCGCGGCGCGCGCGTGTGGATGGTGCACGCGACCGGCGACGACGTGGTGCCCGTGGAGGACGCGCGCCAGCTCGCGCGCAGCGGGACGCCCGGACTCGTGCGCCTCGTCGAGGTCGAAGACGATCACGCGCTCCACGACTTCGTCGCGAGCGGCCGCCTCGTCGCGATGGTCGAGGAGCTGGCGGCCGCCGACGCGGCCCCGGTGGACGAGAACTCGCGCGTCGGCCGCTTCGAGCGTTTCCTCTCGCCGTTCTTCGAGGAGCCGACGCTGTGGCCCGTCACGCTGGTGCTCGGGGCGCATGCGTTCCTCGGCGGCGCGGTGCTGCTCGCGATGGCGGCGCGGGCGCGCAACGTGTTCGCGATGGCGGCGCTCGCGCTGCTGCTCGTGATGACCGGCGACGTGCTCTTCCGCTGCGCGCGCGCGCGGCGGATGGGTCGCATCGGCTGGGGCGTGGTGGCGTTATGGATCGTATCGGCGCTCGGCGCAGCGCTCGCGACGCGCTTCGACTTCTTCTAGTCGGCGCGATCGCGTTCGGGCACGCCGCTGCGGCGCGCGCGGACGAGCCGTGGCTGCTCGACGATCCGGCGCTGCGCGTGCTCGCCCCGGCCGATCTCGCCGAACGTCCGCCGCGCTTCCCGTTCCCGGTCGGCGAGCGGCTCGTCTACGACGTGACGTGGTTCGGCATGCCGGCAGGCCGCGCCGAGATCGAGATCGCGCGCTTCGTCGCGCTCGGCGACGCCCGCTACGCGCACGTCGTGGCGCGCGCCGCCACGAACGCCGTCTTCTCGTGGGTGTATCCGGTGCGCGATCGCAGCGAGGCGTGGATCGACCTCGACCGCTTCGTGACCGTCCGCACGCGCGCGACGCAGGAGCGGCCCGGCAAGCACTACGACGAGTCGGTCCACTACGACTGGGACACGCACTTCCTGCACGCGCGGCTCGACAAGCTCCACAAAGGGCAGCGGCGCGAGTTGACGCTCGATTTCGGTCCGCACGCGCACGACACCTCGGACGCCGTCTACGCGCTGCGCGCGTTGCCGGTCGCGCCGCGGCGATCGTTCTCGCTACCGACCTGGGCCGACCGCACGCTCTTCGAGCTGCGTATCGACGTGGAGGCGGGAGCGTCGCTCGAAAGCGCCGCGCTCGGCGGTCGCGTCGATACGCTGGTCGTGCGGCCGTCCACTTTTCTGGACGGCGCTCCGTACGCAGCGGGCGAGGGAGCCGTGTGGGTCGCAGGACCGACACGCGTTCCCGTACGGCTCGAGGGGTGGATTCGCACCACCGAACACGCGTTGCTCGTCCGCGGTCTGCGCGCGACGCTTGCGCGCTACACCGCCGCTGCGCCAGGCTGGCCGCTCCTCGTCGCGCCGCTCGCGATTCCGCCGGCCGACGCGGGGATCGCGACGCGCGGCGGTCTTCCGATCTGGGCGCCGCCTCCCTCCGTGCACGCGGCGCGCCAACACAGCGGGCAGTCGCCCCGCGACGTGCGTTCGCGAATCCCGCGTTCGTCCCCACCCTGACACAGAGCAGAGGTGATAGGATGGGGAGGCCGTGATCGAACTCATCCTCGTCATCGCTCTCGTACTCCTGACGGTGTCGACCCGGACGCTGTTGCAGGGAGCCGGACCGCTCGCGCATTGGATGACTGCGTGGACCTTCGCGGGCGCCGCCGGTGTGCTCGCCATCGTCGATCACGTGTTGCCGCAGCCGCAACTGGCGGTCCATCCGCTCGGAACCCTGTGCGCCGCGCTCCTGCTCGCGGGCGCGATGGTGATGGTGGATCGCGCGGTCCCGAAGTGGTGGCTGCCCGCCGCGCTCGCGTTCGGCCTGCTGCGCGCGCTCGCGGCGTCGGTCTGGGGGGCCTCGGCGGGCTACGGACTGGGCCTGGCGGTCGAGCCCTTCGCAGCGTTCACGGCCGCCTATGTCTTGCGGCCCGTGGGGCGACACCTGGGCGCAGGGTTCGCCGAGCGCTGGCTCGCGCCTTCCTTCGTCCTGCTCGGCTTCCTCGGGGCGATCCATCTGGCGTGGTTGAGTGCGGGCGGCAGTGCGGATTCGCTGGCGCCGCTCTGGCTCCTCGTCGCGCCGCTCGTGATCGGTATCGAGATTCAGGCGGCCGGCGACCGGCTGCGACGCGTCTCACAGGCGATCCTCGAGCAGCGGGTCGCCGAGCGCACGGCGGCGCTCGCCGGGAGCGAGGAGCGCCATCGCGCCGTTTCGCGTCTCTCGAGCGACTTCGCCTTCAAGGTCCGCATCGATGCGGAGGGGCGGCTCACGCGAGACTGGGTGTGGGGTGCATTCGGGCGAACGCTCGGCTTCGAACCGGATTCGCTGGACGGCTCGGGCTGGCAGCGCGTGCTCGATCCGACCACGTTGGCGGCGCTCCCGGCGATCTACGAGAGCCTCCGCGAGAGCGCGCAGTTGCACGTCGATCAGCAGCTGTTGCGTGCCGACGGCAGCGTGTGTTGGGTGCAGCTGCGTCTCGGCTCGCTGGAGCGCGACGCGGATGGCACGATCCACGCGCTCGGCGCGGGACGCGACGTCACGGAGCTCAAGCTCGCCGAAGCCGAGCGGGCACGGCTCGCGCGGCACGTCGAGGCGGCGGAGCGGCTCGAGAGCCTCGGCATCCTGGCCGGTGGCATCGCGCACGATTTCAACAATCTGCTGACGGTGATC
>JALOQG010000093.1 GCA_025453505.1 Myxococcota bacterium
CCCTCGAAGGGGTGATCGCGAAAGCGGTCACCCCTTCGTCGTTCGAGGCTCCGAATCGTCCTGGCGAAAGGCCGGCGCTGCGGCCGCCCTGACGGCGCGCATCACAACGAGATCCTGCGCAGCCGCAACGCGTTCGCGATCACCGACACGGACGAGAAGCTCATCGCGGCCGCCGCGAACATCGGCGAGAGCAGGATCCCGAATGCGGGATACAGCGCGCCGGCCGCGATCGGAACGCCGAGCGCGTTGTAGACGAACGCGAAGAACAGGTTCTGGCGGATGTTCGCGACCGTCTTGCCCGAGAGCCGGCGCGCGCGAGCGATCCCGCGCAGATCGCCCTTCACGAGCGTGACGCCGGCGCTCTGCATGGCGATGTCCGTGCCGGTTCCCATCGCGATGCCGACGTCGGCGCGCGCGAGCGCGGGCGCGTCGTTGATGCCGTCGCCCGCCATCGCGACGACGCGCCCCTCGGCGCGCAGTCGATCGACGATCTCGGCCTTCTGCGCCGGCAGCAGGCCCGCGTGCACTTCCTCGAGACCGAGGCGCCGCGCGACGGCTTCGGCCGTCGCCGGGTGATCGCCGCTCAGCATCACGATGCGCACTCCGTCGCGGCGTAGCCGATGGATCGCCTCGGGCGTGGTCGGTTTGACCGGATCCGCGACGCCGAGCAGGCCCGCGGGCCGTCCGTCGATCGCCACGAAGATCGCAGTGATGGCGTCCTCGCGGAGCGCTCGCGCACCCGCCGCGAGCGGCGCGGCGTCGATGCCCTCGGCGTCGAGCAGTGCGCGATTGCCGATCACCACCGCGCGTCCGCCGACCCGGCCCACGGCGCCGAGTCCCACGCGCGCTTCGAATGCATCGGCCGCGTCGAGCGCAAGGCCGCGCTCGCGCGCCGCAGCGAGCACGGCGGTGGCCAGCGGATGCTCCGACCCGCGCTCCAGTCCCGCGGCGACGCGGAGCAAGTGCGTCTCGTCGAAGCCGGACGCGGGCTGCACGGCGACGAGACGCGGCCGCCCTTCGGTCAGCGTGCCGGTCTTGTCGACGACGAGCGTGTCGACGCGCCGGAGCTGCTCGATCGCCTCGGCGTCGCGGAACAGGATGCCGGCGCCGGCGCCCTTGCCCGTCGCGACGAGGATCGACATCGGCGTCGCGAGACCGAGCGCGCACGGACACGCGATCACGAGCACCGCGATCGACGCGACGAGCGCGTGCGCGAGTCGCGGCTCGGGACCGAGCCAGGCCCAGACGATCGCCGTCACGAGCGCGGCGAGAACCGCAGCACGAAAGTGCCTGCCTGGTTCAACGTCGCGCCGATGACCGCGTCGCCCGCCGTCTTCGTGACGGGCAGCGACTCGCCGGTGAGCATCGATTCGTCGACGCTCGAGCGGCCCTCGAGGACGACGCCGTCCACCGGCACCTGCTCGCCGGGCCGCACGCGCAGCCGATCGCCCGTCACGACGCGATCGAGCGTCACGTCTTCCTCGCTGCCGTCATCGCGCAGGCGACGTGCCATGCGGGGCGCGAGCGCGAGCAGGGCGCGAATCGCAGCGCCGGTCTGATGACGCGCGCGCAGCTCCAGCACCTGGCCGAGCAGCACCAGCGTCACGATCGCGGCCGCCGCCTCGAAGTAGAGCGGCGCAGCGCCGGCGTGACCGCGGAACGACGGCGGGAAGACCTGCGGCGCCACGGTCGCGACGCAGCTGGAGAGCCACGCCGCGCCGGTGCCGAGCGCGATCAGCGTGAACATGTTGAGCTGCCGCGTCCGCAGCGAAGCGAGCGCGCGCTGGAAGAACGGCCAGCCGCCCCACCACACGACGGGGGTCGCGAACGCGAGCTGCAGCCACGCGAACGCGCGCGCGGGGAGACCGTGCGAGATGCGCCCGGGCAGCATGTCGGCCATCGCGACGGCGACCAGCGGCAGGGTGAGCACCGCGCACACGTAGAGACGCCGCCGCATCGTGCGGAGCTCGGCACTCGGTGCGTCGTCGGCGCTCGGCGCCATCGGCTCGAGCGCCATGCCGCAGAGCGGACAGATCCCCGGACCGTCCTGCTGCACCTCGGGATGCATCGGGCAGGTGTGGAGGACCCCTTGCTGCGCGGCCGCGTCCTCGTCGGGCTCGGGGGTGGGATCCAGCCAGCGACGTGGATCCGCACGGAAGCGCTCGGCACAGCGCGGGTTGCAGAAATACCAGCGCGCGCCTTCGTGCTCGACGACGTGGGGCGAGTCGGCGCGCACCGCCATGCCACACACGGGATCGCGGAGCGTCTCGCCCTGCTCGTTCATGCGTCGGATCATATACCCCCTCTCGGGGGGCGGTGGTAAGATGCGCCCCGCTCGATTCGGCATGTCCGTCGTGGAGGAGGTCGTCGATGGGTCTCAAGGTCGTGGTGGACTTCGACCTGTGCGAGGCGAATGCCCGCTGCATGGAAGTCTGTCCGGAAGTGTTCAAGGTGGATGACGACGACTTCCTGCACATCCTCATCGAGGACGGCCCGAAGCTCGCTCCGCTGCGCGAGAAGCTGAAGGAAGCCGAGCGCGTGTGTCCGCGTCAGGCGATCACGATCGTCGAGGAGTGACCGGCGCACCCGGCGCCAGCCCGAGTCGAATCAGCGTCGCAGCGTCGAGCGGCACGTAGGCGCGCAGCGCGTCGTCGCGGACGAAGAGGGGATCGCGCACGCGCGCGGGGTCGTAGCCGTCGGCCTGTAGATCGACCTTGCGCAGCTTGAAGGTCGCCGTCTGGTCGGGCTCGGGAGAAAGCCGCACGAAGAGCGGCGCCGCGTAGCCGGGCAGACGCGCGGCGACCCACGCGAAGAAGGCTGCGCCGTCGAACGCCTCGCGATCGCGCAGCACGAGGGCCGCCATGCCGGCTCTCCCCTCGGCGCCCGGCACCTGCACGCCATACACGTTGGCGACGTCGAGGCCCGGGAAGCCGCCGAGCGCCTCGGCGACTTCCTGCGTGGAGACGTTCTCGCTCTTCCACCGGTACGTGTCACCGATGCGATCGACGAACTGGAAGTAGCCGTCCGCGTCGCTGCGCAGCAGGTCTCCCGAGCGATACCAGCGATCGCCGGGCTGGAACACGTCGCGCAGGATCTTGCGCTCGGTGGCGTCGGCGTCCGTGTAGCCCTCGAAGCGCCCCGCGCCCGAGTCGGGCAGATCGGGGATCGCGCCGATGAACTCGCCGACCTCGCCGGGCGCGCAGGGAATGCAGCGGCCGCCGGGGTCGCGCGGATGGGTGTCGGCGTCCGCGTCGTAGCGGATCAGCCGGCCGTTGTGGCGTTCGGGAAACGGAATCCGGCCGCACGAGCCGACGCGACCGTCGACGTTGATGAGTGACGTGTTGGCCTCGGTCGAGCTCCAGCCCTCGAGGATCTGGCTCACGCCGAAGCGGCGCTGGAACTCTTCCCAGACGTCGCGGCCGAGTCCGGCGCCCATCATGACGCGCACGCGGTGCGCGCGATCGTACGGACCGGGCGGCTGGTTCACGAGATAGCGGCAGATCTCGCCGACGTACTGGAAGCCGGTGACGCCGTAGCGTGCGGCGTCCTCCCAGAAGCGGCTCGCGGAGAAACGGCGCGCGAGGAACATCGCGGCGCCCTGCGCGAGCGCGCTCGACACCACCACCATGCCGCCCGCGCCGTGGTAGAGCGGAAGCACGCACGCGATCACGTCGTCCGGCCCGTAGCCGGCGATCGCGGACATGCCGTCGCCGACGCCGAGCCAGCGCATGTGCGACAGCCGCGCGGCCTTGGGCAGACCCGTCGTGCCGGAGGTGTAGATGAAGAAGAGGTCGTCGCCCGCGACGAGGCCCTCGCGAACGCGGCGGTCCGGGTCGTCGGTGCCGGCGCGAGAGAGCAGCGCGTCCCAATTGCCCGCACCCGCGATGACGTCCGCGCCCGCTTCGTCCTCGCTCGTGACGTAGAGCGGCCACGTCCGGCGCACGTCGTCCGCGACGCTCGCGATCGCGGCGCCGCACTCCGCGCCCGCGATCACGATCGAAGGCTTCGCGGTCGCGATCGCGTGCTCGAGCGCGCGGCCGCGGAGCTGGGTGTTGAGCAGCGCGGTCGTGATGCCGAGCTTCGCGAGTCCCATCCAGGTGGTGACGAACTCGGGCCGGTTCTCCATCAACAGCGCCGCGACGTCGCCACGGCGCAGCCGGAGCGCCCAGGCGGCGTGTGCGGCGCGGTTCGCGTGTGCGTTCGCTGCGCCGTAGGAGACGGGGCGATCCTCGAAGAGGAGGAAGGCCTTCTCGGGATGCGCCCGCGCGCGCTCCTCGAGACGGTCGCCGACGCTGTAGGTCTGGCTCGGGACGTGGCGGAGCGTCGCGGCCGAGAGCCGGTCGAGCTTCGCCTGCGTCACCTCTCGGGACACGGTCACATCGCCATCCTGTCGGGGTCGTCGAACTCGCAAATCCTGCCACCTACCCCCGCCGTGGTCCACCTCCCCCACGAGGTGCTCCTGTTTCGGAGCTTCTCTCACATTGGATAGGTGCACACATGAATCTACGACGCGTAGCGACGCGCGGAGCTGCCACTGCGGGTGCCGTTCTAGGTCTCCTGCTCGCTTCCGCGCCGGTCAAGGCACTTCCGTTGGCGGGCGATCAGACGATCGTCCTCTTGACCTCGGCTGGGGCGCTCGGCTCGGCGGGCATCAGCGTGGGCGGCCTCGGTTCGGCCGTCCTCGGCCTCGATCTCGCCGGACGGGCCGAGGCGCTGTTCCCGATCACGGGCGGTGATCTCACCGGCCTCGCGGGAACCATCGAGCACGACGGCAGCGGTCTTTCGCTGTCCGGCAACGGCACGACCGTCTCGCTCGAGAACTTCCTGATCGACACGCTGGCTCTGCAGCTCTTCGGAGACGTCAGCGTCAACGGCGGCTCGGTCGGGAACCTCCCGCTCTTCGACATCAACGTCTGCACCAGCCTGGTCGGCACGGCCGATCAGTGCATCGACGGCGACGGCAGCATCCTGCTCGACGGCTTCAAGCTGTCGCTCACGCAGGGCGCCGCGGGCGCGCTCACCGAGGTCTTCGGCCTGCCCGATCTCACGGGCGCCCAGATCGGTGTCGCGCGCATCGACGTCAGCTTCGTGCCCGAGCCGGGCACGGCGATGCTGCTCGGCCTCGGCCTGGCCTTCGCGGCCTCGCGCCGGAACGTGCGCAAGCACTGATCCGCTCGGCGCTCGCGCGCCAACGAAAGGCCGGAGAGGCGAGTCCTCTCCGGCCTTTTCGCGTTCCCGGGCGCTCGTCTAGAGTCCGCGGGGCAGGAGGAGCCGCTCGATGACCGAAGGCCGCTGGCCGCATCCGAGACCCGGAATCACGCGCGACAACCAGTTCTTCTGGGATGGACTGGCGCAGGAGAAGCTGCTGATCCAGCGCTGCGCTGCGTGCCGCCGGCTCCAGCATCCGCCCGCGCCGATGTGTCCCGGCTGCCACGGCCTCGAGATGGATTCGATCGAGGCCTCGGGGCGCGGCGTCGTGCACAGCTTCGTGGTCGCCGAGCACCCTCCCATTCCGCCCTTCGCGTACCCGAACCTGATCGGGCTCGTCGAACTCGAAGAGGGCACGCGGCTCGTGACGCAGCTCGTCGGCGTCGAGCCCGAGGACGTCCGGATCGGCATGCCGGTGCACGTCGAGTTCGAGCGCGTCGAGCCCGACTACGTCTTGCACCGCTTCCGGCCGGCCTCCGCGTGAGCTTCGCCGGCAAGGCCGCGATCGCGGGCATCGGACAGACGGAATTCTCGAAGGACTCGGGGCGCAGCGAGCTGCGCCTCGCGTGCGAAGCGACGCTCGCGGCGCTCGCCGACGCCGGTCTCGAGCCGCGCGACGTCGACGGCTTCGCGACCTTCACGATGGACAACAACCCCGAGATCGAAGTCGCGCGCGCGATCGGCGCCGGGCCGCTGCGTTTCTTCTCGCGCGTGCACTTCGGCGGCGGCGCGGCCTGCGCGGTCGTGATGCAGGCGGCGCTCGCGGTCGCGGGCGGCGCAGCGGACGTGGTCGTCTGCTATCGCGCGATGAACGAGCGCTCGCAGCAGCGCTTCGGCACCGGCACGATCCCGCGCGCCGGCGTCGCGACCACCGAGACGGCGCACTTCGGCTGGTACGCGCCGTTCGGCCTGATGACGCCCGCGTCGTGGGTCGCGATGCAGGCGCAGCGCTATCTGCACGAGTACGGCGCCACGACCGAGGACTTCGGCCGCGTCTCCGTCGCGTGTCGACGCCACGCTGCGACGAATCCCGTCGCGTGGTTCCACGGCAAGCCGATCACGCTCGAAGAACACCAGGCGTCGCGCTGGATCGTGCGGCCGCTGCGCCTGCTCGACTGCTGCCAGGAGAGCGACGGCGCCGTCGCGATCGTCGTGACGTCGCCCGAGCGGGCGCGCGACGGACGCCAGCGCCCCGTCGTGATCCGCGCCGCCGCGCAGGGCGCTTCGATCGATCAGCAGATGATGACCAGCTACTACCGCGACGCGATCGGCGATCTGCCCGAGATGGCCTTCGTCGCGCAGCAGCTCTACCGGCAGAGCGGGCTCGGCCCGAAAGACTTCCAGACCGCGGTCATCTACGACCACTTCACGCCGTTCGTGCTCTCGCAGCTCGAGGCCTTCGGCTTCTGCGGGCGCGGCGAGGCGAAGGACTTCGTCCGCGACGGCCGCATCGAAGTCGGCGGCGCGCTGCCGATCAACACGCACGGTGGCCAGCTCGGCGAGGCGTACATCCACGGCATGAACGGCATCGCAGAAGGCGTCCGCCAGATCCGCGGCACGGCCGTGAACCAGGTGAAGGACACCGAGCACGTCCTCGTCACCGCCGGCACCGGCGTCCCGACCAGCGCCCTGATCCTCGGCCGCGCCTAGCGGGGTCGGGGTGCAAGAAGGCAAGAAAGTCCCGGTCGATCTCGTCGCGACGCTGCACCCGCTCGGCGTCCCCTTCCACGATCCGACGCTGCGCGTGACCGCTCGCGAAGCCGTTCGCGCGACCCGCACGCCCGAGGGTCCGGCGACCATTCACCTCGCAGTGTCGGACGCCGTCGACGGCTGGGCGCTCGACGTCGCTGCCGCGTGGGATGCGAACCCGGCCGTCGAGCTGCCCGCGCCCGCGCCGAAGCTCCGCGTTCCGGGCCGGGCGACGCCGCTGCACGCGGTGCGTCTGGTGCGGACCCGTCGCGTCTTCGAGCTGCTCGTGGCGATCGTGCTCGAGCAGCTCGTCTCGGGCGCCGAGGCATCGCGCTCGTTCTCGAAGCTCGTGCGTCGCTTCTCCGAGCCCGCGCCCGGACCCTTCGCGGATCTCTGGCTGCCGCTCGGTCCCGAGCAGATCCGCGCGATTCCGCTCGCCGCGTTTCCGGCGTGCGGCGCGCTTCCGAAGCAGGGCGCGACGCTGCACGAACTCGCGCGCCGCGCGACACGCGTCGAAGAGGCCGCCGCGATGGACGCGGACGCCGCCGAGCGCCGCCTGCGCGCCTTCCCCGGCGTCGGCGTCTGGACCGCGCGCAGCGCGATGCTGCGCGGCATGGGCTTCCCCGACGCCGTACCGCTCGGCGACTACCACCTGCCGAGCGTCGTCGCGTGGAACCTCGCCGGCGAGGAGCGCGCCGACGACGCGCGCATGCTCGCGCTGCTCGAACCGTGGCGCGGCCAGCGCGGCCGCGTCGTCCGCTGGATCGGGAGTGCCGGAAGCATGCCGCCGCGACGCGGTCCGCGTGCGCCAATGCGCCCCCTCGACCCGTCTCCTAGATTGGGCGCCCGATGAGCGCACCGGCCGACACCGCACCCGAACACTTCGTCCGCGAGCTGATCGCCGCCGAGAAGGCCGCGGGCAAGCACGGCGGCCGCGTCGTGCTGCGCTTCCCGCCCGAGCCGAACGGCTACCTGCACATCGGGCACGGTCTGCGCCCGATCCTGCTCAACTTCGGCATGGCGCAGGAGTTCGGCGGCCGCTGCCATCTGCGCTTCGACGACACCAACCCGGCCGCGGAGGAGGTCGAGTACGTCGACGCCATCCAGGCCGACGTGCGCTGGCTCGGCTTCGACTGGGGCGACCACCTCTACTTCGCGAGCGACTACTTCGATCAGCTCTACGTGTGGGCCGAGGAGCTGATCCAGAAGGGCCTCGCCTACGTCTGCGATCTCTCGTCGGACGAGATCCGCGAGTACCAGGGCACGCTCACCGAGCCGGGCCGGCCTTCGCCGTACCGCGACCGCGGCGTCGCGGAGAACCTCGACCTCTTCCGCCGCATGAAGGCGGGCGAATACGAGCCCGGCGCGCGCGTGCTGCGCGGCCGGATCGACATGGCGTCGAGCGTGCTGCCGATGCGCGACCCGGTGCTCTACCGGATCGTGAAGGCGCACCACCACCGCACCGGGGATCGCTGGTGCATCTATCCGATGTACGACTTCGCGCACCCGCTCTCGGACGCGATCGAGGGCGTCACGCACTCGCTCTGCTCGCTCGAGTTCACCGATCACCGCCCGCTCTACGACTGGTGCATCGCGAACTGCTCGGTGCCGCACCATCCGGAGCAGACCGAGTTCGGGCGCGTGGGCCTGACCTACACGGTGATGAGCAAGCGCTGGATGAAGCGGCTCGTCGACGACGGCCACGTGCGCGGCTGGGACGATCCGCGCATGGCGACGCTCGCGGCGCAGCGCCGCCGCGGCGTGCCGCCCGCCGCGTTCCACACGCTGAGCCGCGACATCGGCCTCACGCGCCGCAACATCAGCGTCGAACTGGCGCGCTACGAGCACGCGATCCGCAGCGAGCTGAACCGGACCGCGCCGCGCGTCATGGCGGTGCTGAATCCGCTGCGCGTCGTGATCGAGAATTTCCCCGAGGACACCGTCGAGCAATTCGACGCGGTCAACAACCCGGAGGATCCCGGCGCCGGCACGCGCAAGGTTCCGTTCGCGCGCGTGCTCTACATCGAGCGCGAGGATTTCCTCGAGGATCCGCCGAAGAAGTTCTTCCGGCTCGCACCCGGCCGCGAGGTCCGGCTGCGCGCCGCGTGCCTCGTCCGCTGCGAATCGGTCGTCAAGGACGCAAACGGCGAGATCGTCGAAGTGCGCTGCACGTGGGATCCCGCGACGCGCGGCGGGGACGCGCCCGACGGCCGCAAGGTGCAGGCGACGCTGCACTGGGTCTCGGCGGCGCACGCGATTCCGGCCGAGGTGCGTCTCTACGAGACGCTCTTCACGGTCGAGGACCCGATGGGCGAAGCGAACGAGCAGGGCGTCGAGTACACGCACTTCCTGAATCCGCGCTCCGAGACGCTGCTCACGGGCGCGCTGGTCGAGCCGAGCCTCGCCGACGCGCAGCCCGGCACCGCGTTCCAGTTCGAGCGGCTCGGCTACTTCGCGGTCGATCCCGACTCGAAGCCCGGCGCGCTCGTCTTCAACCGCACCGTCACGCTGCGCGACGAGTGGGCGAAGGTCCAGAAGCGCGGCGGCTGATCGCCGACGCCCCGCATGACCCAGCCCGAGCAATAGACCGCGCCGCGGACGCGTCTCGCGTCAGGCGCGCGCTTCGAACCAGCGGCGATAGAACGGCGGCGGCAGGAAGGCGAGCCAGGTCGGAACGGCCGCGAAGAGGCCCGCCGCGCCGGTCGCGGCCAGCACCCAGCCCGCCTCGGCGACCTTCGCTTCGAGCAACTGCGCGACGAGGAAGATCGCGAACGCCGCGAAGACGCCGCCCGTGCCGAGCCCGAAGAGCAGGAAGCGGTTCGCGACCAGCGGATCGACGAGCCCGAGCGCGAGCCGCCGGCGCGCACGCGTGTACTGCCGCAGCGATTCGAAGCAGGTCCAGGCGAACGCGCCCGTGCGCGTCACGAGACCGAGGTAATAGGCGCTTCCCGTCGTGTCGCCCCGGAAGCCGCTGTCGAGTGCGTGACCGACGTAGCTCGTGAGGAACGCGAGCCCTGCGATGACGACGAGCCCACGCGCCCAGCGCTCGCCTGCACGGAACGTGCGCGCGGTCATCCAGTAGATCGCGAGACAGGCGAGATTCTGCGCCGCGAAGCCGACCGCCATCAGCAGCGCGTTGGAGTCGTCGGTGGGCAGCAGACCGCGGCGCGCCGCGGTCGAGAGCGGGTATCCGATCGCGCCGAGCAACACGAAGGCCGCGCCGAGCGCCGCCTCGGGAAGCTCGCGCGTGCGCTGCGCGAGCAGCAGCAAGCGCACGCCGACGACCGCGTCGACCGCGACCATCGCGAGCGCACCGAGTCCGAGGAGTGAGTCCACACGAGCGGGATCGACCATCCGGCGTACGGCCTTGATGGCCGGGTGGGGGCGCCCTCGGGTTCCCAGCGCCGGCGCGCTCGAAGGAGGCGGTCTCTTGCGCGTGCCGCCGAATCTCGGAGTGCTACATGCTGAACATCCCCGCAGCTCCGGGAGTCGCCGCATGTCCGAAGAAAAACGTCGCGTCCTCGACCTCGCCGAGCAATACGTCTGTCCGGGCCGTGTGCGCACCTTCCGCGGGCTCGGCGTGGACCTCGTGATCGGACGCCGCGAGGGCTATCGCATCTGGGATCTCGACGGCCAGGAGCTGCTCGACCTCCACCTGAACGGCGGCGTCTTCAATCTCGGCCATCGCAACCCCGAGCTGGTCGCGACGCTGCGCGATGCGCTCGAAACGCTCGACGTCGGCAATCACCACTTCCCGAGCGCGGCACGCGCCGAGCTCGGCGAGACGCTGGCGCGCCTCACGCCCGGCGACCTGCACTATTCCGTGTTCGCGAGCGGAGGCGGCGAGGCGATCGACCTCGCGCTGAAGACCGCGCGCCACGCGACGAAGCGCCGCAAGATCGTGTCGATCGCGAAGGGCTATCACGGACACACGGGCCTCGCGCTCGCGGCCGGCGACGAACGCTTCTCGCGCATGTTCCTCTCGCAAGGCGCGCCGGGCGAGTTCGTGCAGGTGCCGTGGAACGATCCGGATGCGATGGCCGCGGCGCTCTCCGGCGACGACGTGGCGGCGGTGCTGATCGAGACGATTCCCGCGACGCTGGGCTTCCCGATGCCGGCGCCCGGCTATCTCGCCCGCGTGAAGGCGCTCTGCGAGCGACGCGGCGCGCTCTACGTCGCCGACGAAGTACAGACCGGCCTCGGCCGCACCGGCACGCTGTGGGCGATCGAGCAGCAGGACGTCGAGCCGGACATCCTCGTGACCGGCAAGGGTCTCTCGGGAGGGCTCTATCCGATCGCCGCGACGCTGTTGTCGCGCCGCGTCGCGGGCTGGCTCGACGAGGACGGCTGGGGGCACGTCTCGACGTTCGGCGGCGCCGAAGTCGGGTGCCGCGTCGCGCAGCGCGTGCTCGAGATCACGACGCGGCCCGCGGTCGTCGCGAACGCGAAGGAGACGTCGCAGCACCTGTCCGACGGTCTCGAGGCGATCCGCCGCCGCCACCCGGAGTGGTTCGTCGAAGTCCGTCGCGCGGGTCTCGTGATGGGCCTGCGCTTCGCGGATCCGCAGGGTGCGATGCGGATGACGCGCGCGCTCTACGAGTCGGGCCTGTGGGCGATGTTCGCCGCGCACGATCCGTCCGTGCTGCAGTTCAAGCCGGGCCTGCTCGCGGACGCGGCGCTGCGCGACGAGATCCTCGCGCGCTTCGAAGCCGGCCTCGAACGCTGCAAGGCTTCGCTGGCTTGAGCGAGCGCGACGTCCTCGCGCGCTTCGAGGCGCACCTCGATCCCGCGCGTCCCGAAGCCGCGCCCGGCGTCTCGATCATCGGCTACGGCGAAGTCTCGACGGTGTTCGCGCTGGCGGAGCTGCCGGGACGCGTGTGCAAGCGCATGTCGGGCTTCCGCGACGCGGAGGCGGTGGCGCACTACGCCGAAACCGTGCGCCGTTACATCGACTTCCTCGAGGCCGAGGACATCCGCGTGGTCGAGACGGCGATTCTCGCGATCGAGCGAAAGGGCCGCGCGCCGGTGGTGTATCTGGCCCAGCCGCAGCTCGCCGCGGAAGGACTCGGCAACAGCGTGCTCCGCCACGCCGACGACGCGACGCTCCGCGCGCGCCTCGACGCCGTCCTCCTGCGCATCGGCCGCTTGCTGCGCTCGAATCGCGAGCGCCGTGACGGACGCAGCGTCACCGTCGACGCGCAGCTCTCGAACTGGCACTTCGGGAGCGGCGAACGCGCCGGCGGCGAGCCGCTGCTGATCGACATCGGCACGCCGTTCATGCGCAAGGACGGTGCCGACGAGATCGGCGTCGAGCTCTTCCTCGCCGCCGTGCCCCCCGGCGTGCGCGCGCTCTACCGCCGCGCCCGCGCCGTCGAGCGCTACCTCGACGCGTTCTTCGACGCCCGCAGCCTGCTCGTCGACGCCGTCGCCAACTTCCACAAGGAAGGGCGGCCCGACCGCATTCCGCTGGCGCTCGAGCGCGTGAACCGCTGGCTCGCCGAAGACGTGCCCGATCTGGGCGGCCGCCCGATCCGCGCCGAAGACGTCGACCGCTACTACCGCAACGACGCGAAGACGCTCGAACTCTACTTGCGCGCCCGGCGTCTCGACCGCTTCGTGCGCACGCGGCTGCTGGGCCAGCGCTACGACTTCATCCTGCCGGGCGCGATCCGCCGCTGAGCGGCGCAGTGACGAGCGCGCCTACATCGCCGGTACCGCGAATCCGTCCTTGACCGGCTCGAGCTTCTCGAAGTGCGAACCGAGCTGCTGCTGGAGCGATGCGACCGTCCAGCGTTCGGGGCTGTGGAACTTGACGTCGAGCTGCGGCCGCGAAGCGATCGTGACGTCCTTGGCCCAGATCACGAACACGTGACCCGACACGCGCGCCGCGAGCGGCGACGCCAGCCAGCCGACCAGCGGCGAGACGTTCTCCGGCGCGAAGGTGTCGAAGCCGTCCTCGGGCTTCTGGAACATCGCGGCCAGCGGGCCGGCGTCGTTCATGCGCGTGCGCGCGCGCGGCATCAGCACGTTCGCCGTGATCCCGTACTTGTGCATCAGCTGCGCGGCGCCCAGCGTCATCGCGACGATGCCGGCCTTGGCGGCCGAGTAGTTCGGCTGCCCCGGCGGCGCGTAGAGCGCCGACTCGGACGACGTCGAAATCAAGCGGCCGTAGACGTCGCCGCCCGCCTTGGCGCGTTCGCGCCAGTACGCGGTGGCGTGCCGCATCGTGCAGAAGTGGCCCTTCAAGTGGACGCGGATCACCGAGTCGAAATCGGCCTCGGTCATGTTGAAGAGGGTCGCGTCGCGCACGAAGCCGGCGTTGCAGATCACGATGTTCGCGTCGCCGAATTCCCGCACGGCCGTCTCGAACATCGCCTTCGAATCGTTCCAGTCCGCGACGTCGCCGAAGTGCGGCACCGCTTCGCCGCCCATGGCTTTGATTTCGTCGCAGACCGCGCGCGCCGCCGTCTCGTCCTTGCCGGATCCGTCCGCCTTCGCGCCGATGTCGTTGACGACCACCCGCGCCCCGAGCCGCGCGAGCTCCAGCGCATGACAGCGCCCGAGCCCCGCCGCCCCACCCGTGATGACCGCGACTTTTCCTTCCAGCATCAGCCGATCCTCTCGATGATCGTCCCCGTCCCGACCGCCGCGCCGCAGCACATCGTGATCAAGGCCGTCGTCTTGTTGGTGCGCTCGAGCTCGTGCAGCGCCGTCGCGATCAGACGCGAGCCGGTCGCGCCGACCGGATGGCCGAGTGCGATCGCGCCGCCGTTGACGTTGACCCGGTCCATGTCGGCGCCCATCACCTTCGCCCACGAGAGCACCACGGCCGCGAACGCCTCGTTGATCTCGACCAGGTCGATGTCCGACATCTTCATGCCGGTCTTGCGGAACAGCTCCTGCGTGGCGTCGATCGGGCCGTCGAGCAGGTAGTACGGGTCCGTACCGACGACGACGTCCTGCAGGATGCGCGCGCGCGGCTTGAGGCCGAGCGCCCTGGCCTTGTCTGCCGTCATCCACAGCACGCCGGCCGCACCGTCGCTGATCTGCGACGAGTTGCCCGCCGTGTGCATGCCGGTCGGCAGCACGGGCTTGAGCGCCGCGAGCCCTTCGAGCGTGGTCGGACGCAGACCCTGGTCCTTCGTGACGACGCGCGTCTTCCCGGTCGGCGCGCCGGCGTCGTCGAGCACGGGCGCCTCGATCGGCAGGATCTCGCGGTCGAAGCGGCCCTCGGCGACGGCGCGCGCCGCCTTCTCCTGCGACGCCAGCGCGAAGCGATCGACGTCCTCGCGCGTGATGCCGCGGTTCTTCGCGATCCGCTCCGCCGCGTCGAACTGCGTCGGCGCCTGATCCCAGGGCCAGTTCGGCGTCTGGAAGTAGCCGGGGCCGTGGATCGCGTTCGCGCCGAGACCGACGTGGCTCATCATCTCGAGACCGCACGCGATGCCCATGTCGATCGAGCCGGCCTGCACGAGTGCCCGCACGAGATGGTTCGCCTGCTGGCTCGAACCGCACTGCGTGTCCACCGTCGTGCCGCCGGCCTTGAACGTCTTGCCCGCCGACAGCCATGCGTGGCGCGCGATGTTGTTCGACTGCTCGCCGGCCTGCGTCACGCAGCCGCCGATCACCTGCTCGATCTCGGCCGGATCGACGCCCGCCTTCTCGCAGAGCGCGAACTGCACCTTCGCGAGCAGCTGCCCCGCGTGCAGCCCCGAAAGATCGCCCTTGCCCATCTTCCCGCGCGCAATCGGCGTCCGAAGCGCCTCGACGATCACTGCCTCACGCATCTCACATCTCCTTCTTCATTCTGGTCTGCACCGAAGCGCGCCCGGGGCGGTCGGTGGTCCGGAGCCGTAATCCGCAGGCGCCCACGATTCCCGTGCGAAGCGTCGATCTCCCTGCGCCGAGGACATCGGCGGAGGACCACCGACCGCCCCGGCCACCAAGCCGCTAGCCGAGCTGCCCGAGAATCATCCCGCTCGTCGGCACTCCGACGCCCGCCGTCACGAGCACGTGGTCGTTCTTGCGCGGCTGGTTGAGCGAAGTCCCGCGGATCAGCCGCACGCCCTCGTTCACGCCGTTCATCCCGTGGATGTACGCCTCGCTCAGCTGACCCCCGTGCGTGTTGCACGGCAGCCCGCCGTCCTTGTCGAGGTTTCCGCCCTTCACGAAATCCTTCGCCTCGCCGCGGCCGCAGAAGCCCCACGACTCGAGCTGCCACATCACCACCGGCGTGAACGCGTCGTAGATGATCGCCGCGTCGACGTCCTTCGCGGAGAGCCCGGCCTGCGCGTAGGTCTGCTTCGCGACGAGATCCATCTCCGGCAGATACGAGATGCTCGGCCGGTAGAAGCTCGTCATGTTCTCCTGATCGCGGCCGGCCGCCTGCGCAACGCCGCGGATCAGCGCGCCTTTCGCCTTCCTCTCGCGCGCCTTCTTCGCCGACACGATCACCTGCGCGCAGCCGCCGTCGCTCTCCTGGCAGCAGTCGAAGAGGCGCAGCGGCTCGGTGATCCACTTCGACGCCTGGTGCTGCTCGACCGTCAGCGGCACGCCGTGGAAGAACGCCGCCGGATTGTTGAACGCGTGCTTGCGCGCCGAGACCGCGATCTCGGCGAGGTCGAGCCCCGTGCAGCCGTACTCGTGCATGTAGCGCTGCGTGTACATCGCCACCCAGGACGCCGGCGTCAGCAGACCGAACGGCATGTACCACGACCAGTGGATCGAATCGGCCGTGACGAGCGGCTCGGAGACACCGGTCGAATAACGCCTTCCGGATCGCTCGTTGAACGCGCGATACACGACGATGCACTCGGCGACGCCGGTCGCGATCGCCATCACCGCCTGCTGGATCACGCCGA
>JALOQG010000094.1 GCA_025453505.1 Myxococcota bacterium
CGCGTTCGTCGGGCCGCACCGCGATGGTCGGCGGCGCCGGCACCAGGATGCGACGCCAGCTGGCGTCGGCGCCGGCGCCAGCGAGTACGCGAATGCCCGCTCGATCGAGCAGCAGCACCTCGAGTCCGGGCGCTCCGTCGAGATCGGCGACGTCGTACGTGGCGACGCCCGGCGGCAACGGTGCGCTCCAGGTCGGCGTCGGCGCGAGGCCCCCCTCCGGCTGCGCCGCGTGGACGTGGAGCGTGCGCTTCTCGTCCGGCGCCATGCCCTCGACGACCACGGTCAACAGCTCGGCTCGGCCGTCGCCGTCGAAGTCGCCGAACTCGGCGGCGACGCTGCGGCCCGCGCTGGCGATCGACTGCACGGCGAAGGCCGGGCCGGCGGGCTGCGCGCGCGCCCGCAGTGGCGCGAACGGTCCAGCCCATGCGAGCACGGCGATGGCGATTGCGATGCATCTCGAAGCGTCGTGCACGCCGCGACCGTAGCGCGCAACGGCGCGGCGCCGCGCTGGGCTACGATCGCGCGCCGTCGGGACGAGAGGGGAGGGGATCCAGTGGTCGTTCGCGAGCAGCCCGTACCGGGACTCGATCCGCGCATCTTTTCGCGCAGCGCGGTCGATCCCGTGACCGCGCAGCTCAACCAGGCCATCGAGAAAGTGCTCGCGCAGACGACCTCGGTGCATCTGCGGCGTCCCGCCGAGCTTCGCGCCGAACGCGAGCGCGGCGAAGGCGTCTGGGGTCCCGTACTCACCGTCGATTCGGCGCGCGTCCGCGAGATCCCCGGACCGGCCGGCGAGATCCCGATCCGCGTGATCGCTCCGCCGTCGCCGCGCGGTGTCTACCTGCACTTCCACGGCGGCGGTTGGACGCTCGGCGCGGCGCACCACTGCGACGTCCCGAACCAGCGCATCGCGGACGAATGCGGGCTCGCCGTCGTCAGCGTCGACTATCGGCTGGCGCCCGAACACCCGTACCCCGCCGGTCCCGACGACTGCGAGGCGGCGGCGCTCTGGATCGTGGAGCACGCGCTCGGCGAGTTCGGCACCGACCGCTTCCTGATCGGCGGCGAGTCGGCGGGCGCGCACCTCTCGGTCGTGACGCTGCTGCGGTTGCGCGATCGTCACGGTCTCGCGCCCTTCGTCGCCGCCAACCTGCTCTTCGGTGCGTACGATCTCTCGCTGACGCCGAGCGCGCGCGGCTGGGGCGAACGCAACCTGATCCTCTCGACTCCGATCATCGAGTGGTTCACCGAACACTTCGTGCCCGAGCCGCTGCGCCGGCATCCGGACGTGTCGCCGCTCTACGCGGATCTGGCGGGGCTGCCGCCTGCCTTGCTCACCGTCGGCACGGAAGACCCCCTGCTCGACGATTCGCTCTTCCTGCACGCGCGCTGGATCGCCGCGGGCAACGACGCCCGCATCTCGGTGTGGCCCGGCGGCGTCCACGGCTTCAACGCGTTCCCGGTGCCCATCGCGCAACGCTCGAACGCGCAGATCATCGACTTCCTCGCCAACGCGTGATCCGCTTCGTCCTCTACGGGCTGCTCGGCTGGTGCGCCGAGATCGTCTGGACGGCGCTGCTCGACTTCGCGAAGCGCCGCGACCCGCGGCTCGCCGGCACTTCGTATCTCTGGATGTTCCCGATCTACGGCTCGATCGCGTTGCTCTACGAGCCGGTCCACGATCGGATCCGCGAGCTGCCACTGATCGCGCGCGCGGGCATCTGGTCGCTCGGCTTCACGACCGTCGAGTGGGCGAGCGGCTGGGCGATCGAACGGCTGACGGGGCGCTGCCCGTGGGATTACGTCGCGGGCGGCGCGCGCCTCGCGATCAATCCATACGTGCGCTGGGACTACTTCCCGCTCTGGGCCGCCGTCGGGCTCGCGCTCGAACCCGTGCACGACTTCCTGGTGCGCCTCACGCCCGCGATCGAGGCTGCGCTCGGCGTGGGTTAGGATCGCGCGACAGGAGTTCTTCCATGGCACAGCCGCTCAATCGCATCTCCCGTCGCATCACGCAGCCGAAGAGCCAGGGCGCCTCGCAGGCGATGCTCTACGCCACCGGTCTCACCGAGGCCGACATGGAGAAGGGGCAGGTCGGCATCGCGAGCTGCTGGTACGAGGGCAACTCGTGCAACATGCACCTGAACGATCTCGCGGCGCACGTGAAGGAGGGCGTCGTCGCGGCGCAGCTCGTCGGCATGCGCTTCAACACGA
The DNA here is from genome assembly GCA_025453505.1 of Myxococcota bacterium. GTDB lineage: Bacteria > Myxococcota_A > UBA9160 > UBA9160 > PR03 > PR03. The sequence goes on from JALOQG010000094.1 coordinate 2,215, forward strand.
TCGGGGTCTCCGACGGCATCTCGATGGGGACCGAGGGCATGAGCTTCTCGCTGCCGTCGCGCGACCTGATCGCCGACTCGATCGAGACGGTGATGTCGGCGCAGTGGTACGACGCGCTCGTCGCGCTGCCCGGCTGCGACAAGAACATGCCGGGCTGCCTGATCGCGATGGCGCGCCTGAACCGTCCGTCGCTGATGGTCTACGGAGGCACGATCCGGGCGGGTCACGGCCGCAAGGGCGATCCCCTGGACATCGTCTCGGCGTTCCAGTCCTACGGCGAGTTCATCGCGAAGCGGATCGACGAGGAGGCGCGCTGCGACATCGTGCGTCACGCGTGCCCCGGCGCGGGCGCCTGCGGCGGGATGTACACCGCCAACACGATGGCGTCGGCGATCGAGGCGCTCGGCATGGCGCTGCCGTACAGCGCGTCGATTCCGGCGGAGGATCCCGCGAAGATCGAAGAATGCCTGCGCGCGGGCGCGGTCGTGCGACAGCTGCTCGAGCGCGACCTGAAGCCGCGCGACATCATGACGCGCGCCGCGTTCGAGAACGCGATCGCGGTGGTGTCGGTGCTCGGCGGCTCGACCAACGCCGTGCTGCACCTGCTCGCGATGGCGCGCGCGGCGGAGGTGCCGCTCGGGATCGACGACTTCCAGACGATCTCGGATCGCGTGCCGCTGCTCGCCGATCTGAAGCCCAGCGGCCGCTTCGTGATGGAGGACCTGCACGCGGTGGGCGGCACGCCCGCCGTGATGAAGCTGCTCCTCGAGCACGGGCTGCTGCACGGCGAGTGCATGACCGTGACGGGCCGCACGCTCGCGGAGAATCTCGCGGCGCTGCCCGCACTCGCACCGGATCAGCAGGTGATGCGCCCGTGGAACGACCCGATCAAGGAGACCGGCCACATCCAGATCCTGCGCGGCACGCTCGCTCCCGGCGGCTCCGTCGCGAAGATCACGGGCAAGGAAGGTCTGCACTTCGAGGGTCCGGCGCAGGTGTTCGAACGCGAAGAGGCGATGATCGCCGCCGCCGAGCGCGGCGAGATCCGCAAGGGATCCGTGATCGTGATCCGCTACGAGGGACCCAAGGGCGGACCGGGCATGCCCGAGATGCTGACGCCGACATCGATCATCATGGGCGCGGGACTCGGCCAGGACGTGGCGCTGATCACCGACGGCCGCTTCTCCGGCGGCTCGCACGGCTTCATCATCGGCCACGTCGTGCCCGAAGCGCAGGAGGGCGGACCGATCGCGCTGGTGCGCGACGGCGACGTCGTCACCATCGACGCAAAGCGACGCGTGCTCGACCTCGCGGTTCCGGCCGACGAACTCGAGCGCCGCCGGCGCGCGTGGATCGCGCCGCCGCTGCCGGCGACGCGCGGTGTGCTCGCGCGCTATCTGCGCAGCGTGCGTTCCGCTTCGGAAGGCTGCGTCACGGACGAGTAGTCGCGCGCGGCAGGTGCCGGAGCGCCCAGGCCTGCGCGATCGCACCGACGAGTTCCGTCGCGACGAACGCCCACAACACCGGCGTGACGCCGCCGCGCCGGATCGACCACCCGATCAGCGCGGCCACCGCGCAGCGGCCGATCGCATCCGCGCGGACCAGCTGACGCCACGGCCAGGCGAGCCGCACCAGCGCCCACAGCACGCCGAGCGCGCCGGCCAGGTTCGCGAAGAAGAGAGCGAGCGCCGGCAGCGAGACCGCCGGCGTCGCGAGCCCGAGCGCGGCGTCGATCTGCATCAGCGCGTCCACCAGGCGTCGCTCGAGGCCGGGCACCGCGAGCAGCCCGGTCGCGACCAGGTCGAAGCCCGCCGCCGCTCGCGCCACGCGTGTCGCCGCTCGCCGGGAATCGTTCACGCCACTACCCTGCCGCGCGCCAGGGTACAGGAGAGCCAACCGTGTACGAAGAGATCCTCTACGAAGTGGCCGATCCGGTCGCGACGATCACGCTGAATCGCCCCGCGCAACTCAACGCGTGGACCGATCGCATGGCGGCCGAGCTGAAGCACGCGCTCGCGCAGGCGGAGGCGGATTCGCGCGTGGTCGTGATCGTCCTCACGGGCGCCGGGCGCGGCTTCTGCGCGGGCGCCGATCTCCAGCGGCTTCGCGCGATCACGGAAGGCAGGCGCGGCGCCGACGTCCCGGCGGAGCTGGCGTCGGCCGACCCGGGCGATCCGGACGTGGGCGAGTCGTTTCGCGGTACCTACACGTACCTGATGTCGATCCGGAAGCCGGTGGTGGCCGCGATCAACGGCGCCTGTGCGGGCATGGCGGTTCCGATCGCGCTCTGCTGCGACCTGCGCTTCGCCTCGGAGCAAGCGGTCTTCACGACCGCCTTCTCGCGCCGCGGCCTGATCGCGGAGTGGGGGCTCGCGTGGCTGCTGCCGCGCGTCGTCGGACCGGCACACGCGCTCGATCTCTGCTTCTCTGCGCGCAAGGTCGGTGCCGCCGAGGCCGAGCGGATGGGCCTCGTGAACCGCGTGGTGCCGGCCGGCGAACTGCTCTCCGCCACGCGCGCCTGGGCGGAGGACGTCGCGGCGAACTGTTCGCCCGCTTCGATGCGCATCATGAAGCGTCAGGTCTGGCAGAACCTGACCGACTCGCTCGCGCATGCGGAGAAGGAGTCGATCCGGCTGATGATCGAGAGCTTCGACCGCCCCGACTTCCGCGAGGGCGTGATGTCGTTCCTGGAGAAGCGGCCGCCGAAGTTCCAGCGCCTCTGAGGTCCTAGACCGGCGGCGTCGGATCCTCGTTCGAGAAGAGCGACGACGAGCGGTAGATCTCGAAGAGTTCGTCGGCGAACACCTTCACGACGGCGGCGGCGGGCACCGCGATCAGCAGGCCGAGGAATCCGAACAGATCGGCGCCGATCAGTAGCGCGACGATCACCGCTCCGGGGTGCAGGCCGACGCTCTGCCCGACGATGCGCGGCGTCAACACGAAGCCCTCGAAGTTCTGTACTACGGCATACCAGCCGACGACGGCCGCGAGGTGCCAGTCGATGCCGAACTGCAGGATGCAGAGAACCGAAGCGCTCACCAGTGCGATGAGACTGCCGAGATACGGGATGACGGCGAGCAGGCCGGAGACGACGCCCACGCCGATCGCGAGGTCGATGCCGATCACGGCGAAGCCGGCCGCGTAGAGCACGCCGAGCACGATCGCCACGAGTACCTGACCACGCAGAAATCCCGAGACCAGCCGGTCCACCGTCCGGATCTTCTCGAACACGTAGCTGCGCTGGCGCGGCGGGATCCAATGGCCGAGTCGCACGACGTAGTCGTCGAAGTCCACGAGCAGGTAGTACGCGAGGACCGGGATCACGAGCAGGCCGACCAGCGACGCGAAGGAGCCGAACACGGTCGCGACCGCCCCGGCGAGCAGGTTGCGCGTCGCCTCGAGCGGCAGCGGGATCTCGCCGGTGCGCACGCGCGCGATCACGTCGTCGAAGGTCTTCGGCACCTCGATCCCGACGCGCGCCTCGATCTGCGGGACCACGACCGTCACCAGCCGCTCGAGGTAAACCGGCATGTTTCGCGCGAGCGCCGTCACCTCCGCCTGCAGCTTGGGCAGCAGGACGAGGATGCTGCCGATCACGCCGAATCCGACGATGCCGAGCAGCACGAAGATCGCGATGCTGCGCCGCACGCCGCGCTTCTCGAAGCGGTCGATCACCGGATCGAGCAGGTACGCCATCACGAACGCCGCGGCGAGCGGCGTCAGCGCCGCCTTCAGCACGTAGAGCACGGCGAAGACGACCACGAGGACGACGGCGCCGACCACCGCGCGCCGCGCGGAGCGGGCGAGAAAGTCGCGGTCCGAGTCGCGCCCGTCCCCCATGCCGCGCAGCCTACCACTGTGCGATGCTCCGCGCGCCGTGCACCCCGTCCTGTTTCGCATCGGAAGCTACGAAGTCCCGAGCTACGGCGTGCTCCTCACGCTCGCGTTCGCGGCGGGCATCTGGGTCGCGCGGCGGCGCGCGGCCGAGCGCGGCATCAGCGAAGAGCGCGTACTCGACGTCTGCATGCTGATCCTCTTCTCCTCGATCCTCGGCGCGCGGCTGCTGTGGGTGCTGACGCATCTCGACCAGTTCCAGGCGCCGCACGGTTCCTGGACCGATGCGCTCAATCCGTTTCGCGGCGGCGCCTACGTCGGATTCGCGGGCCTCTCGGTGCTCGGCGGGGTGATCCTCGCGACCGTCTCCGCGCTCGCGTACCTCGCGTGGAAGAAGCTGCCGGTGCTCGCGACCGCGGACGTGCTCGCGCCGTCGGTCGCGCTCGGCGAGGGCATCACGCGGATCGGCTGCTTCCTGAACGGATGCTGCTACGGACTGCCTTGCGACGCGGGTTTCTGCTTGCGCTTCCCGACCGACAGTCCCGCCGCGATCTCGTATCACGGTGCGGCGGTCCATCCGACCCAGCTCTACGCGTCCGCGATCGGATTCCTCTCCTTCTTCGTACTGAGCGCGCTGCTGCGCCGGCCGCCGTTCGCGGGCGCCGTGTTCGGTGCCTTCCTCGCGATCCAGGGCGTGCAGCGTCTGCTGCTCGACCTCGTGCGTCACCAGGACGAGTCGGTGATCTGGTTCCACGTGGGAGGGACTCCCTTCGGCGCGAACCAGGGCGTGTCCGTCGCGCTGCTCGTGGTGGGCGTGATCCTGCTGGTGACGTTCCGCGCCCGGGCCGCCGCGCGCGCGTGATGCCGCCGCCGTGAAGGTGCTCGTCGTCGCCAACCCCGCCGCGGGGAGCGGCCGGGGTCGCGAACGCACCGAGGTGTTGGTGCGGCGGCTCGAGGCGCGCGGTCATGCCGTCGAGCGCTTCGCGACGCGGGCCCCGGGCGACGCGTGCCGGCGCGTGGCCGAGGCGGAGGGCGCGGTCGACTGCATCGTCGCGGCGGGCGGTGACGGCACGCTGAACGAGGTCGTCAACGGGCTCGCGGATCCGAGCCGTACGCCGTTGCTGCCCCTCGCGCTCGGCACCGCCAACATGCTGGCGGGGGCGCTCGGTATTCCGCGCGACCCCGTCGTCCTCGCCGAGCTGATCGAGCGCGGCGCGCTGCGGAGGATCGATCTCGGCCTCGCGGGCGGATCGCGCTTTCTCGGTGTGGCCGGCGTCGGCTTCGACGCGATGGTCACCGAGGCGGTTCGGCGGACGCGCCGCGGCACGCTCGGCTACCCGGGCTACGCGTTGCCGATCCTGCGCACGCTGCGCGGCTATCGCGCGCCGCGCCTGCGCGTGACGCTCGACGATCGCGCGCCGGAGGCGTGCGGTTTCCTGATCGTGGCGAAGCTGCCGAACTACGGCGGCCTCTTCGCGGTGACGCCCGACGCGCGTCCCGACTCGGGCCATCTCGATGCCTGCCTGTTCCGCGACGCGAGCTTCGGTGGTCTCGTCCGGATCGTGCGGCCGGCCTGGCAGGGCCGGCTCGCCCTCCGGAACGATTGCCTCGTGACGAGCGCGCACCGCATCCGGATCGAGACCGAGGACGGACCTCCCGCCTCGGTCCAGCTGGACGGCGACGCCTGGGGGAAGACCCCGGTCGATCTCTCAGTCGAAGCGCGGGTCGTGCCGATGCTCGTTCCGTGAACACCGCGGCCGATCCCTGTGTAGAGCGGAGCGCTGGCACGGCGGCTCGTGCATCGCACCCGCGTTACGATTCCCGATCGTGAGTGCCCCCCCCACCAGAGACTCCCGCGTGCTGCTGCTGTCGCACCGGAACGTGCACCCGGCCGTCTCGCGCTGCATGACGTACGAGTTCGAGGACCTGATCGGCGAAGTCGACGCGGCGGACCTGGCTTCGGTCAACCCGGCGCCCTGGCCGCGGTCCCTGCTGCGTCTCGAGCGTCTGCTGCCCGCTGCCTTCGCGCGCTTCGCTCCGTCGGCCCCGGTTCCGGCCCGCCGCTACGATCTGCTCTACCTCTCGCTCCACACGCCGTCGGATCTCGCGCGCGTGCAGCCGCTCGGACGTTGGCTCGGCCTGGCCGAACGCAGCGCCTGCAACATCGACGAAGTCTGGCTGCACGATCTCGCGGTCCGCACCGGCGATCTCGCGATGCTGCGGCGCTTCGACTGCGTGTTCACCGCGTGTCGCGGCGCCGTCGAGGAGCTGGAGCGGCTGCTCGGCCGCCCCTGTCACTATTTGCCGCCGTCGGCCGATGCCTTGCGCTTCGCGCCGGCGGGTCTCGAGCGCCTGATCGACGTCTACTTCATGGGGCGCCGCCGGCCGGAGCTGCAGAACGCGCTGAACGCCGCGACGCGCCGCAAGGGCTACTTCTATCACTTCGACACGGTCTGCAACCCGCTCGTGACCACCTACCTCGAGCACCGGCTACGCCTCGCCGAACTCGTGCAGCGGACCCGCTACTTCATCGTGGACGTCGCCAATGCGGATCGCGTCGAGCAGAGCGGCGCGCAGCCGGAGATCGGCACGCGCTTCTTCGAGGGCGCCGCCGGGGGCGCCGTCATGCTCGGAATCGCGCCCGACACCGACGCCTTCCGTTCGCTCTTCGGCTGGCAGGACGCCGTGATCCCGGTC
>JALOQG010000497.1 GCA_025453505.1 Myxococcota bacterium
GGTCACGGTCGAACAGCAAAAAACCCTCGCTGAATATCCGCTTCAAAAAGGTGAACGGCGCATTGTTGAGGATCTGGATCGGATCGGCCTCGTAACCGGCGGTGAGAAAGCGCATCGAGCGGGCGACTCGAGCCGGTGTCTTCTTCAGACCCTCCCGGCGCGGATCCTCGCCGAGCGCTTCGATCATGGACGCGACCATCGCCTCGATCGGATCCGACGACTCGTGCCGCTTCATGCCTCTCTCTCCCCGCAAGCGAAGAAGTTGCGACGCGTCTCGAGCAGCCGGATGCCGACGAGCCGCGCGCTCGACTCCGCCGCGATCGCCGCCGCGAGTTCCGCCTCGAGCACGAGCGCGATCTGCTCGGCGGTAGGCACGCGCGTCTCGAACCAGGGATCGTCGTTGAGCAACCGGTGCGAGAGGCGATCGAGGACGCGCTTTTGCACGATCGCGTCGAGTCGATCGACCGCGAGGATCGCGCCGCTGCGCGCATCGAGCGGTCCGGCGATCGACACCTCGAGCCCGTAGTCGTGGCCGTGGCCGGCCGGGTTCGCGCACTTCCCGTAGGTGCGTTCGTTGTCGGAATCCGAGAGCCGCGACGAGCGCAGCACGTGCGCCGCGGGGAAGCGGTAGCGGCGCGTGAGCGTGATCAAGACCGGGCTTCGGCCTCGACGTCCACCCAGAGATCCTCGTCCTGCCGCAACCGAACCCCGCAGAGCAGCTCGCCCAGCGCGGCCTGCAACAGGTCGAAGATCACGAGCGCGAAGCGCTCCGGCGTCGGCGGCTCCTTCTCGAACCAGGGCGTGTCGCGGTTCAGGTCGCGGTGGTCGAAGCGCGCCATCACCTCGCGCTCGATCACGGCCTTCAGGTCCTTCAGGTCCATCACCATGCCCGTGACGGGATCCGGCTCGCCGCGCACGCTCACCTCGAGCCGGTAGTTGTGGCCGTGCTGCGAGGCATGGCGGCCGAAGAGCGCACGGTTCTCGGCCTCCGAGAGCTCCGGGCGCCAATAGCGCAGCGACGCCGAGAAATCGGCCGCGCGGGTCAACGTCACCACGTGCAAGTCCCCGAAAACAAAAATGGTTCGGCGAAGCGTAGCTTCGAGGGGAGGCGGCGCCAGCGATCAATAGCGACGCATCAGCCCGCGTACGATGCCGCGCACCTCGACGTCCCGGGCCGGGACTTCGATCGGCTTCATGCGCGCGTTGGCCGGCACGAGGCGCACGGCGCTTCCCCGGCGCTGGAACTTCTTGAGCGTGGCTTCCTCGCCGCGGAGCACCGCCACGACGGTGTCGCCGTCACGCGCGTCGCTGCGCCGCTCCACGATCACGTAGTCGCCGTCGCGGATCTGCTCGTCGATCATCGAGTCCCCGCGCACGCGCAGGACGAAGCTGGTGTCCGGCTTGCGGACGAACTCGCGCGGCACCGCGATGCGCTCCTCGACTTCGATCGCCTCGATCGGAGCGCCGGCTGCGACGACGCCGAGCATCGGCAGCGTCAGGCCGTCACCGGCCGGGTCCGCGCCCACCGGTTCCAGCGAACGCGAGCGATTCCAGGACTTGCGCAGCCAGCCCTTCGCCACGAGCTGCGCGACGTGCTTGTGCACCGTCGCGACGCTGGCCAGCTCGAAGCGTGCGCCGATCTCTTCGAGACTCGGCGAGTAGCCGTGTTCGGCGATGAACGAACAGACGAAGTCGTAGATCTCCCGCTGTCGTCGCGTCAGCGCCATGGCTCCCCTCGCATCGAAAACGTGGCGAAAGCTAACCGACCGGAAAGCACCTCGCAGCGGGCGATCGGCCTTGCCACGCGAGAAGCCAGCCCATAGATTCGGCCTCCCCTGGCACTCGGACGCATCGAGTGCCAGACGCGAGCGAAACGACGCCACGCGCGCACCGGCGAGACCCGTCGCGCATCCATCCGCGCCGCGATCCCACCGGAATCCGATCGGCGGCGGCACCCGGGAAACCGGCCCACGACCAGCAGGAGGAGACATCATGAAGATCCAACCGCTCCACGATCGCATCCTGGTGAAGCGCATCGAGGAGGAGAGCAAGACCAAGGGAGGGATCATCATCCCCGACACGGCCAAGGAGAAGCCGCAGGAGGGGAAGGTGGTCGCCGTAGGCAAGGGCCGCGTGCTCGACGACGGCAACGTGCAGGAACTCACCGTCAAGAAGGGCGACAAGGTGCTCTTCTCGAAGTACGCCGGCACCGAGGTCAAGCTCGAGGGCGAAGAGCACACGATCATCCGCGAGGAAGACGTCCTCGCGATCCTCGAATAGACAGAGAAGGGAAGATCCCGATGGCAGCCAAGGACATCAAGTACGACCAGGACGCGCGCGCCAAGATGCTCGCCGGCGTCAACGCGCTCGCGAATGCGGTGCGCGTGACGCTCGGCCCGAAGGGCCGCAACGTCATCATCGAAAAGAGCTTCGGCTCCCCCACCGTGACCAAGGACGGCGTCACGGTCGCCAAGGAAGTCGAACTCGAAGACAAGTTCGAGAATATGGGCGCCCAGATGGTGCGCGAGGTCGCGTCGAAGACC
>JALOQG010000095.1 GCA_025453505.1 Myxococcota bacterium
CCGCGCGCGCGGCGACGTCGAGGTCGTCGAGCAGCCGCGGCGTCCCGCCGACGTCGGTCGCGGCCCGCGCGTCGAGCGCACGCATCCGGTGCTGCGCGCTGCGTCCGGCCGTCGCGTCACGCAAATGCACTACGCGCGGCGCGGCGAGATCACGCCCGAGATGGAGTTCGTCGCGATCCGCGAGAGCCAGCGCCTCGAGGCGCTCGCCGAGCTGGCGTCGCAGCACCCGGGCGAATCGTTCGGCGCCTCGATCCCGGCCGTGATCACGCCCGAGTTCGTGCGCGACGAAGTCGCGGGCGGCCGCGCGATCCTGCCCTGCAACGTCAATCACCCCGAGCTCGAACCGATGGCGATCGGACGCAACTTCCTGGTCAAGATCAACGCGAACATCGGCAACAGCGCGGTCACGTCGTCGATCGAGGAAGAAGTCGAGAAGCTGGTGTGGGCGACGCGGTGGGGCGCCGACACGGCGATGGATCTCTCGACCGGCAAGCAGATCCACCAGACGCGCGAGTGGATCCTGCGCAACAGCCCCGTGCCGATCGGAACGGTGCCGATCTATCAGGCCCTCGAACGCGTCGGCGGCCGGCCCGAAGACCTGACCTGGGAGGGTTTCCGCGACGTACTGATCGAGCAGGCCGAGCAGGGCGTGGACTACTTCACGATCCACGCCGGCGTGCTGCTGCGCTTCATCCCGTGGACCGCGAAGCGGCGCACCGGGATCGTGTCGCGCGGCGGATCGATCCTGGCCAAGTGGTGCCTCGCGCATCACCAGGAGAACTTCCTCTACACGCACTGGGACGAGATCTGCGAAATCTGTGCGGCCTACGACGTCGCGTTCTCGATCGGCGACGGGCTGCGGCCCGGCTCGATCGAGGACGCCAACGACGCCGCGCAGTTCGGCGAGCTGCAGACGCAGGGCGAGCTGACGCGGCGCGCCTGGGACTTCGACGTGCAGGTGATGAACGAAGGCCCCGGCCACGTCCCGATGCACAAGATCAAGGAGAACATGGACAAGCAGCTCGCCTGGTGCGGCGAGGCGCCCTTCTACACGCTCGGCCCGCTGACCACCGACGTCGCGCCCGGCTACGACCACATCACGAGCGCGATCGGCGCCGCGATGATCGGCTGGTACGGAACCGCGATGCTCTGCTACGTGACGCCGCGCGAACATCTCGGCCTGCCGGACCGCGAGGACGTCAAGCAGGGCGTGATCGCGTACAAGATCGCCGCGCACGCCGCCGATCTGGCCAAGGGACACCCCGGCGCGCAGGTCCGCGACAACGCGCTCTCGAAGGCGCGCTTCGAGTTCCGCTGGCAGGACCAGTTCGCGCTCTCGCTCGACCCCGAGACCGCGCAGCGCCTGCACGACGCCACGCTGCCGGCCGACGCGCACAAGAGCGCGCACTTCTGCTCGATGTGCGGCCCGAAGTTCTGCTCGATGGAGATCACGCAGCAGATCCGCGACTTCGCGGCCGAGCAGGGAGTCGATCCCGCGACCGCGCGCGAACGGGGCATGGCCGAGCGCAGCGAAGCGTTCCGCGCGAGCGGCGGCGCGCTGTACCGAAGGGTCTGAGGCGCCTTGGAGCACGAGCTGCGCGTCCCGTTCTCGCTCGGGCACTCGGCCCTGACGCCCGAGCGTTTCGCGATCGCGCACCGCGATCGCACCATGCGCAGCATCGCGCGCGCCGCCGCGTCGGCGGCCGCGGTGCTGGCCACCGGCGCGCTGATCGGGTTCGCGTTCCAGATCCGATCGCTCGCGAGCCTCTTCCCCGAGCACGCCACGACCAAGCCCAACACGGCGCTGGCGGTCCTGGCGCTCTCGGTGGCGGTCGGCGGCCTCGCTTCGCCGGCGTTCGTGGGCGCGCGGCGACTGCGCACGCGCGCGGCGAGCCTCTTCGCGCTGCTGCTCGCGGGCGCGACGATCGCGCAGTACGCCTTCGAATGGAATCTCGGCATCGACGAGTTGCTCTTCCGCGATGCCTGGACGTCGTCGCCGCAGTCGGTACCCGGCCGGCCGTCGCTCGCCGCGAGCTGCGCGCTGGCCCTGCTCGCGATCGCCGTGCTGCTCACCGGGCGCGCCTACGCCTACACGGCCGCGCAGGCGTGCGCGATCGCCGCGGGCAGCGTCGGCGCGCTCGCACTGATCGGCTACGCGTTCGGCGCGCGCGCCCTCTACGCCTTCCAGTCGTACGCGTCGCTCGGGCCGAGCACGGCCCTGTGCCTGATCCTGCTGTCGGTCGGGACGCTGGCCGCCGTTCCGGATCGCGGGATCGCGGGGCTCGCGGCCGCTGCGAGCGTCGGCGGCGCGATCACACGGCGCCTCGTGCCCGTCGCGCTCGGGGTGCCGTTCGCGCTGGCCAGCCTGGCCCAGATCGCGGCGCAGCGCGGCATCGTGAGCCCGCAGCTCGCGATGGCGCTCTTCGTGGTGACTTCGACTTCGGTGATCGGCGCCGTCGTGCTCCACACCGCGAGTTCGATCCACCGGCTCGACGGCATCCGCTCGCGCAGCGAGGCACTGCTCCGCGAGTCGACGGGGCGCGTGCGGCATCTCTCCGCGCTGGTGGACGGCTCGCGACTCGCGATCGTGTCGTTCGATGCGCTCGGGCGCGTGGTCACCTGGAACCCGCGCGCCGAGCGCGTGTTCGGCCGCCGCGCGAGCGACGCGATCGGGCGCCGTCCGAGCGAAGTGTTCGCGAACGGCCCCGCGCGCGCGATCGCGCTGGCGCTCGAGGAGGTGCTGCGGCGCGGGGCGGTGCAGCGCATCGCGCTCGAACTCGAGACGCGCGACGGCGAGTCGATTCGCGGCAGCCTGCACCTCGCGCCGCTCGCCGACTGGGAGCGGCGCACCGTCGGCGCCAGCGCGGTGCTCGAAGAGGAGAGCGGCGCCCTGGCGCTGGCCGTCGCGCACGACGCCGCGCGGCGCCTGCTCGCGCGCGACGACCTCCCGCCCGAAGCGCGCGCGGAAGCGGAGGCAGTGCTGCGCGCGGGGGAACCTTCGTGAACGAGCGCCCGGACGATCGCGCCGGCTCGGTCGTGGCGCGCGTCGGCGGGGGCGTCGTCCTGCTCGGCCTCTCGATCTGGATCCTGCGCCCGTTCCTCGTGCCGTTGCTCTGGGCCGGCATCCTCGCGTACGCCACCTGGCCGATCTACCGCTTCGTGCGCGAGCACACGCGCCGGCCGCGCCTCGCCGCGGGACTCTTCACGCTCGCGATGGGGCTACTCGTCGGCGTGCCGGTGGCGTGGATTCTCGTCGCGCTGGCCGGCGAGGCGTCGCACCTGATCGACGTGGCGCGCGCGTGGGTCGAAGCGGGCGCGCCGCTCCCCGCCTGGGTGATGGAGCGACCGTGGCTCGCGACGCGTCTCGAGGGCCTGCGTACCGAGTCCGTCGTGCAGCCGCGGGAGGTCGCGGAGTACGCGACGCGCTACGCGAGCCAGGTCTCCGGCCAGCTCCTCAACGTGGCGGGCGGCCTCGCCAGCAACGCCTTCAAGTTCGCGCTCACCGTCGTGACGCTCTTCTTCTTCTACGTGGACGGCGAACGGATCGCCGAACAGCTCGGGAAGCTGATGCGCGTGGTGTTCCCGCAGTCGCGCGACGAGATGCTGCCCTACGTGGGATCCGTCGTACGCGCCGTCGTGTTCGGCCTGCTCGGCACCGCGCTCGTGCAAGGCCTGCTCGCCGGCATCGGGCTCGCGCTCTTCGGCGTTCCGGCGCCGGTCGCGCTCGGGGCGCTCACCGCGCTGGCGTCGTTCGTGCCGATGGGTCCCGTCTTCATCTGGGGCGGCGCCGCGCTCTGGCTGCTCGCGGGCGGACATCTCGGCGCCGCGATCGGCATGACGATCTGGGGCGCCGGACTCGTCTCCACGATCGACAACGTGCTGCGCCCGATCCTGATCAGCGGCAGCGGCGCGACGAAGATCCCGTACCTGCTGGTGGTCTTCGGCGTACTCGGCGGCCTGCTCGGCTACGGCATGCTCGGGCTCTTCCTCGGCCCGGTCGTGCTCGCGGTCGCGTTCGCGCTCGTCAGCGACTTCGCGCGCCGCGCCGACGCCGTCAGCAGAACACGATCAGCAGGATGATTCCCGGAATGATGAAGAACAGGAAGCCGAGGATGATCGCGATGATCTCCGTGGTGTCGTAGCTGCAGCCGCCGCCCTTCCCGACCTTGACGTCCACGCCGCCGGCCACGCGCACGAGATCGTCGAACTCGACCGCCGCAGCGGCGGCGTCCGGGGCGTTCGCGACGCGCGCCTCGTAGGCCGCGAGCTTCGCCCGCGTCTCGTCGAGCTTCGAACGCTCGGGCGAGATCCAGCGCGCGAGAGCGATCGCGCGCCGCGCCAGGCGACTCGGCTTCGCGGCTCGCTCGCGCGCCTCTTCGACGCTCGCCGACGCCGCGACGAGATCGCGATACCGCGCGAGTTCGAGCTGCTCCTCCTCGCACACGCAGCCGGGCGCGCCGGCGGCTTCGAGGACGCGGCGCGCGTCGGGGCCGTCCCAGGTCGGCACGGCGGCGCGTGCAGCGCTCGCCGCGGCGACGAGCGCAACGGCGAGAATCGTCGAGAGCCCGCTTCGCGAAAGCATCATTCCCGTCCCCCCTCTTCGAGAAGCGCTTTCTAGGACGGATCGGCGCCCGACGCGAGGACCCTGAGCGGGAGTCCCGATCTCGCAGGCCGGTGTCCCGGCGGCCCATCGGGAGCACGCATCCCAGCCGCAGCTCCGTTGCGTGCGCGATCCGGGCGCGTGTGCTCGGCGAGAGCGCATCCATCGTCCTGTATGATGATCGCCGCATGAGCGCTCCTGCCCAGGCGACTGCGAAGAGCGGCTGGCTCTTCGGGCCGCTGCCGGATCTGCTGCTCGGTTGCGGTGTCGGCTACGGGTTGCTGCTCGCCGCGCTCGCGTTCTACGGGTCCGAAGTGCGCACCGGCATCGCGCCCGGGCTGCTGCCCTTCGCGACGCTCCTGATCGGCGCCCCGCACTACGGCGCGACGCTGCTGCGCGTGTACGAGCGGCGCGACGACCGGCGCGCGTATGCGCTCTTCGCCGTCCACGCGAGCGTGCTGCTGGCCCTGCTCTTCGCCGTCGCGACGCAGTGGCTCCCGCTCGGCTCCCTGATCCTCACCGTCTACCTGACCTGGAGCCCTTGGCACTACACGGGCCAGAACTACGGACTCGCCGTGCTGTTCCTGCGACGGCGCGGCGTCGCGCTCGACGCGACCACGAAGCGCTGGCTCTACGCCGCCTTCGTGCTCTCGTACGCGATCGTCTTCCTCGCGATCCACTCGAACGCGCCGGGCAGCCAGTACACGCCGCCGCTCTACATCGCGGACGCCTATCGCATGCTGCCGCTCGGCATCCCGAGCGGCATCGGCGACGTCCTCTTCGACGCCGCCCTCGTCGGCGCGCTGCTCTCCGCCGGCGTCGCGGCGTTCCGCCTGCTCCAGCGCGGATCACTCGGTGCGGCGATGCCGAGCTTCGTGCTGATGGTCACCCAGGCACTCTGGTTCGCGATCCCCGTTTCGATGCGGCGCTACGGACTGCTCTCGGAGTTCGAGCCGTTCGCTGCGCAATACGCGGGCTGGTACTTCTTCTGGGCCGCGCTCGCGCACTCGATCCAGTACGTCTGGGTGACGAGCTACTTCGCGCGCGGGCGCGGCGACTTCCCCGGCGTTCCGCTCTATCTCGGCAAGGCGTTGCTCGCGGGCGCGGCGATCTGGTGCGTTCCCGCGCTGCTCTTCGCACCCGGCCTGCTCGGACGCCTGCCTTTCGACGCGGGCCTCGGCGCGCTGGTCGCGGCGGTCGTGAACCTTCACCACTTCGTGCTCGACGGCGCGATCTGGAAGCTCCGCGACGGCCGCATCGCGCGCATCCTGATCCGCTCCGACGCCAGGAGCGAAGCGGCCGAGGAGATCGGCGCCGCGAGCCGGCGAGGCGCGCCGCTGCGCGCGCTCGGATGGGGCATCGGCGCGATCTCGCTCGCCATCCTCGCCGGCTCGTTCTACGAATCCGAGTTCGGCCTGCGCCGCGCCTACGAGCGGGTCGATCTGCCGCGCATGCAGACGGCGCTCCGGCGCCTCCAGTGGATGGGTCGCGACAGCGCGCAGAATCACTTGCACGTCGGGCGTGTCCACGCGGCGCGCGGAGAGACGGCGCGGGCGCTGCTCGCCTTCCAGCGCAGCGTGGTGCTGTACCCCACGGTGGACTCGTGGGTAGCGCTCGCCGAGACACTCGAGGGCGCCGGCAAGACGAGCGAGGCGCGCGAGGCGTTCGAGCACGCGCACGCGCTCGCTCCCGACGTCGCGACGATCGCGTTCCGCGCGGCGACGCTCTCGACGCGACTCGGTGACACCGATCGAGCCCGCGTACTGCTCGAGCGCGCCATCGCGAGCGATCCCGAGCGCAAGATCTACCAGGTCACGCTCACAAGGCTCGAACGGGGCGAACCCCTGCCGCAGGACGCCGCCGCACGCGAGAGCGACGCCGGCGCCGCAGCGACGCCCTAGGCACGGGTCGCTCAGCGGAACTCGGGAATCACGTGCGAACCCATCAGCTCGATGGTCTGCATCACCTTGTCGTGCGGGATCTTGTACGGGTTCACCAGACACAACAGGAGGTCGACGCCGGCGGCCTGGTAGCGCTTGCACGCGGCGAGGCAGTCCTCGGGCGTCCCGAGCGCGCAGGCGCCGGAGCCGGTCAGGTACTCGAGCGTCAGCGTCTCGAGACCGCCGGCCTTGTCGACGTCCGCGAGGCCCGCCGCGTAACCGTAGTTGCCGAGTTCGCGGCCGGTCTCCGCCATCCAGCCGGCCATCGATCCGATCAGCCGCGCGCCCGCCTTCGGATACCACTCGAAGGACTCGCGAGCGACGGCATGCGCCTCTTCGCGCGTGGGCGCGCAGAGCGTCATCGTGAAGGTCGCGGCCTGGTCGTTGACCCACTTGCCGAGCGGCGCGCGACAGGTCGCGATCGCGGCGCGATAGAGGTCGATTTTCTGCTTCACGGCCTCGGGCGGAACACCGACCGCGAACGAGCAGAGGCCGAGACCGAGCTCGCCGATCTGGCGATGCCCTTCGTCCGACGAGGTCGCGCCGTAGATCGGGGGGTGCGGCCGCTGGAGCGGCTTCGGCAGCACGCGCCGCTTCGGCAATCGCCAGTGCGCGCCCTCGAATGCGTACTCGTCGTTCGTCCAGCAGCCGACGACGTGGCCGATCGCCTCCTGCCACATCGCACGCGTCTGGTGCGGATCGACGTCGAAGCCCTCGAGTTCGGCGCGCGTCGAGGAGCGGCCGGTGCCGAAGTCCACGCGGCCATCCGAGATCAGGTCCAGCACCGCGACCGACTCGGCCGTGCGCACGGGATGGTTGTACGGCTTGGGCATCAAGCGCACGCCGTAGCCGAGCCGCATCCGCGACGTCCGCGCGGCGATCGCGCCATAGAGCACTTCGGGATTCGAGCAGTGCGAATACTCCTCGAGGAAGTGGTGCTCGACGGTCCAGAACGCGTCCCATCCGCAGCGCTCCGCGAAGACCGCCTGCTCGAGCGTCTCCTTGTAGGCGCGATGCTCGCTGCCGGCGTCCCACGGCCGCGCGACCGGAATCTCGTAGAAGAGCGCGAACTTCATCGGGCGGCTTCCCCTCGTGCGTGTCGGGTCGAGCGATCGCGGTGGACGGGCTTCACCCCGGCCGCGATCCGGGCATCACGGCATCGATGGGACTTTGAGCGCCGCCGCGGGCGGCGCCGGCGGCTCGTCGTCGAGCCGGAAGCCCCGGAAGAGCCAGGCGCCGATCAGGAAGCCCGCGCACGGCATGCCGGCGAACAGGATCCGCAGCCCGAAGAGGCTCTGTTCGGTCTGCACCTCGTTCGGCGCGAAGCCCGTGATCGCCATCATCGGACCGCTCACGCCGACTGCGAGCGCGGTGCCGACCTTGAGCGCGAGCGTCATCGCGGCCGAGTAGACGCCTTCCTTGCGCTCGCCGGTGCGGCGCTCGTCGAGGTCGATCACGTCCGCGAGGAGCGCATTGCCGAGCACGCCGCCCGAGCCCATCGCCGCGCCCGCGACGACCAGCAGCGCCATGAGGAGCGCGACGTCGCCCTTCCCGACGAACCAGATGCCGGAGAACGCGGCGGCGGCGAGCAGCATCGAGAACATCCAGGTCTCGCGCTTGCCGAACGTCTTCGAGATGCGCACCCAGAGCGGGATCGCGAGCACCCCGGCGATCACGTAGGCCGCCGGCAGCAGGCCGACGATCTCGGGCTGGCCGAGCAGGTACTCGGCGATGAACGGCGCCATCGTGCCGACCGCGCCGACGCCCGCGGCCTCGATGAAGTTGACGAAGATCAGGCGCCGCGCGGCGCTGGTGGCAAACACGTCGCGCAGCGCGAGGAAGAGTCCCTGGCCGCCGCTGCGTCCGGTGCGCTCGGGCTCGCGCAGCGTCAGCGGTGTGATCGCGAGCAGGACCGCCGCCAGCAGCGCGGCCGGCAGCGCGAGCTGCGCAGCCGCCACGCGCGGCTCGGCGGCGTTCATCGCGAACTGGATGCCGCCGAACGCGAGCAGGATGCCGACCGTGAAGCTCATCTGGCGCACCGCGAACAGACGCGTGCGCTGGTGGGAATCCGTCGAGAGCTCGGCGCCGAGCGCCATGTGCGGGAGCGTGTAGAGATCGAAGCCGGTGAAGAAGACGAAGAGCGCGATGCCGATCCAGACGACGAGCAGCGTGT
>JALOQG010000096.1 GCA_025453505.1 Myxococcota bacterium
GGCCGTCGACGAGCCGCTGCGCGGAGTCGCCGCTCTCGTGCAGCCTCCGGAAGTACGCGGCTGGATCGGTTCCTTTCGATGCCGCGTAGGCGGGATCCGGAGGAAGCGAGTCGCGCAAGGTGCGGGCGTTTCCGCGCTGCGGTGTGAAGTGTCGGGTCAGGAGGAAGAGCCGCGAATGCGAGAGGATGCGTCGCCACGCCGAAGGTTCGGCTTCCAGCGGCGCGGAGCGAGCGCGTTCGCGCAGCGCCTCGATCGCGGCCGACTCGACGCTGAACGCCTGCGGGTCGTTCAGCACGTAGCCGTAGAGGACGAGATCGGGTTCGAACGCGAGGCCCGTGACGCGCAGTCGCTGCACGCTCTGGCCGATGTGGTAGCCCGGCACGCCGAGGTTCAGGACCTCGAAGCGCCACCCGCTGCCGAAACGCTCGAGCAGCACCTCGAGCTGCTCCCCCCACGCCGCCTCGCGGGGGCCGCCGCTGCCATAGGTCACCGAGTCGCCGATCGTGACGATGCGAAACACGCCGGCCGGTTTGGGGCGCTCGTACTCGCGATCGCGCAAGCCCGCCTGGCTGATCCGGCTGCGGCCGTCGCGTGCGCCCGGGCGCAGCGCATAGCCGAGCTGCGGGTCGTCGCTCGGCTCGACGGATTCTCGGAAGACCACCTGGAAGTGAGGCCCGATGTCGAGCGCCCGGACGAGCAGCTCCGCCGCGAAGAGGGCGAGTGCGAGGCTCGCGAGGGCGAGCAGGGCGGAGCCGGCCCGTTGGATCAAAGTCGCGCGCCTCGTACGGTCACGGTCGGTCAGTCTAGTCCGGATGCATCCGGCGCGACCGCCGGGAGCGCGCCCGTAACTCTTGACCCTGCCTGGGAGATCGAGCTATAGAGAACCTGATTCGGATTCTGGTTCCCTCTCCAGCCGGCCTCCGAGCCCGACGAGAAGCCCCCGATGACCGCAGCCGACCTCTCCCATCGCCCGCTCGAGACGGTGTGTGCGCCCAAGCAGGCGCGCGCCGAGCGCACCTTGCACCGGCTGCTCGACGCCGCCGAGGCGTTGATCGAGGAGAAGGGCCTCGCGGGTCTCTCGATCCCGGACATCGTGCGGCAGGCGCGTTCCTCGGTCGGCGGCTTCTATGCGCGCTTCCGCGACAAGAACGAGCTGCTGCGTGCGCTCGAGGAGCGCTTCTTCCAGCAGCAGCGCGAGCGCGCGCTGCGGCTCATGCGTCGCGAGACGTGGGGCGGCGCGCCGATCCAGGACGTCGTGCGCGGCTGCATGCGCGAGCTGGTCGGCGTCTTCCGCCAGCGCCGCGCACTGATCCGCGCCTTCGTGGGCCGCGCCGTGCAGGACGCGCAGTTCCGCGGCGCCGCGCTCGCCTTCGAGCACGAGGTCGCGGAGCTCGCTGGCGGGCTGCTGCTCGCGGCGCCGGGCGTCGTGCGGCATCCGAATCCGCCTCTCGCGATCCGGCTCGCCGTCGCGATCGTGTTCGGCTCGATGATCGCTTCGACCCTCTTCGGCGACGTGCGCCAAGACTTCGCCCAGCTCGACGACGATTCCGTCGCCGACGAGCTGGCGCGCAACTTCCTCGGCTACTTGAGCCTCGACGAGGCCTTCGGGAGAACCTGATGCACTACCCCCAGAACAACCCGCTTCCGATTCCGGCGATCGGCGAATACCAGAAGGTGAAGGGCACCCTCGAGTCGGTGTTCGACTGGCACTACGAACTCAAGCGCTCGAAGCTCCTCGACCTCTACGAGAAGGGCAAGGCGAACACGTGGAACGCCACGGAGCTCGCCTGGGACACCGAGGTCGACATCGAGAAGATGGTCTCGCAGCGCCAGATGATGGGCGGCGGGACGATGATCAATCAGCTGCTCGCGCCGCCGCGCCCGCTCGACGACCGCGAGGCGCTCACGCTCAATCTCAACATGAACGCCTTCATGCTCTCGCAGTTCCTGCACGGCGAGCAGGGCGCGCTGCTGGCGACCGCCAAGATCGTGGACACGGTGCCGTGGGCCGAGGCCAAGTTCTACGCGGCGAACCAGGTCGCGGACGAGGCGCGTCACGTCGAGGTGTATCACCGCTACCTGACCGAGAAGCTCGGCGTCTCGTACGAGATCCACCCGAGCCTCGGCGCGCTGCTCGGCGTCATCATGACCGACAGCCGCTGGGACGTGACCTACCTCGGCATGCAGATCATGGTCGAAGGACTCGCGCTGGCGGCCTTCGGTCTGCAGAAGATGATGATGGCCGAGGAGCCGCTGATCGTGGACATCACGACGCGCATCATGGCGGACGAGTCGCGCCACGTGGCCTTCGGCGTGATCACGCTCGAAGAGGTCTACCGCGACATGAGCGCGAGCGAGCTGCGCGAGCGCGAGGACTTCGTGATGGAGGCCACGCACCTGATGCGCGAGCGGCTGCTGATGCAGCCGGTCTTCGAGCGCCTCGGCTGGGATCCGGAGATCTGGGTGCCCTGGGCCGCGAACACGCCCTTCATGAAGGGTTTCCGCCAGATGCTCTTCTCGAAGATCGTGCCGAACCTGAAGCGGCTCGGGCTGCTGACGCCGCGCGTGCGCGAGATGTACGCGGGGCTCGATCTGCTGCGCTTCGAGCACATGAAGGACAGCGTCGAGGATCCGGACATGCCGGCGCCGCAGGAGCTGGTGCAGTTGCTGATGCAGTTCCTGGCCAATCGGCCGGGCGAACCGGGTGTCGCGGCGAAGTAGCCGGACGCCCGAGCGGAACGAAAAAGGGCGCGCGACCTCGCGGGTCGCGCGCCCTTCGTCTCCTAGAGATCGAGCGTCGTCTCCGACAGCTCCGACTCACCGCTCGGGCCGTAGGCGGACACCTTGTAGGTGCCCGGATCCTCCCAGCGCATGTACCAGAGGCTCACGAGCACGGCGCCGTCGGAAGCCTCGGGGCGCTCGAGTCGGCTCGAGAGCTCGAAGCCCGCGACCTCGTCCTCGCACTCCTGCGTGTAGGTCAGCGTCTCGCGCGACGCCGTCTGCTCGTAGTCGAGGAACGGGATGCGGCAGGTGCGTTCCCATGCGCCCGAGTCGTCCGAGCGCCGCCACAACCAGACGCCCTCGACGCGACCGTCGCCGAAGGTCGGGAACTCCAGCCAGACGCGTTTCGTCTCGCAGGCGGTGAGCGGAAAGAGCAGAAGCATCCAGAGAGCGGCGCCCGAGCGCAGCATGCGACGCATGACACAGATCCTCCGTCCAGGACGGGATCCCATCGCCGCCGCTCTCGCGGATCGCTGCGTCGCTACCCCCGTAGCCACGCAGCCGGTCCCGGGCCCCGCTTCTCCCTTCGGAGGCGCCCGCTCGGGTCTGTGTGCGTGGCGTCACCGCGCGTCCGGGCGCTCGCGCGCGCTGCGCGTGCACTGCGCATCGCGCGCGAGCGCGCTGCGCGAAGGGAGTAGTCGCGCGACCCGAACTACTCCGAGTCGGGCGCAGCCTCGACGTGCAGCGTGAGTCCGTGCACGGCGACGATGCGGACGCGCGCGCCGCGCTCGATCGGCGCGCTGCCGCCGGCGACGCGCGCGCGCCAGCGCTCGGCGCCGACGCGCACCCAGCCCTCGCCGTCGATCGCGTCTTCGACGACGCCGTGCTCGCCGACCGGTCCGTGCGTGCGCCCGTCGCGTTCGTAGGAGCGTCGCAGCAGCGGGAAGAGCAGGGCGTCCTTCAGCACGAAGAGCCCGACGCCCGCGAGCGCCATCCACGTCGCGACGCCGAACCAATGCACCGCGGCCCACGCAGCCGCTCCGACGAGCAGCCACCCCGGCACCTGGAACGCCGCATAGCGCAGCAGCGTACGGCCGAGAGCGGGGCGATCCACGGACTCGCTCACGCGAAGCGCTTGATCAGCGCCTTCTTGAGCTTCGTGAACGGCGGATATGCGATCGAAGGATCGACCTTGACGCTCTTCTTCAGCACGGCGCGGTGATGGCTGAGCACCTCGAAGCCGTGGCGGCCGTGATAGGCGCCCATGCCGCTCTCGCCGACCCCGCCGAAGGGCAGGTTCTCGTTGCCGATGTGCCACAGGACCGCGTTGACGCAGACGCCGCCGGACGACGTCCGCGCGATCACGGCCTCCTCGATCGCCGGCCGCTCCGTGAAGACGTAGAGCGCCAGCGGCTTCTCGCCGCGGTTGACGAATGCGATCGCCTCGTCGACGTCGCGGATCGCGAGCACCGGGAGGATCGGCCCGAAGATCTCCTCCTGCATCACCGGCGAATCCGGCGCGACGTCGCGCAGGATCGTCGGCGCGATCCAGCGGTCGGCGCGATCGACCGTGCCGCCGATCACGGCCTTGCCGCTCTCGAGCAGCTTCGCGAGCCGATCGACGTGCGCCTCGTTGACGATGCGGCCGAGATCGGCGCTGCGCTGCGGCTCCTCGCCGTAGAAGGCGCGCAGGTTCGCGACCAGCTTCTCGAGCAGCTCGTCGTGCCGCGACTCGTGCACCAGCACGTAGTCGGGCGCGATGCAGGTCTGGCCGCAGTTGATGAACTTGCCCCACACGATGCGTCGCGCGGCGACGTCGAGGTCGCAGTCGGCGTCGACGATGCACGGGCTCTTGCCGCCGAGTTCGAGCGTCACCGGCGTCAGGTGCTTCGCCGCGGCCTGCATCACGATGCGCCCGACGCGGCCGTTGCCGGTGTAGAAGACGTGGTCCCAGCGCTCGGCGAGCAGGGCCGACGTCTCTTCGACGCCGCCTTCGACGCACGCGATGCACTCGCGATCGAGGTAGTTCGGGATCAGCGTGGCGAGCAGCGACGAGACGTGCGGCGTCACCTCGGAGGGCTTCACGACCGCCGCGTTGCCCGCCGCGATCGCCGCGACGAGCGGTGCGAGGGCGAGCTGCACGGGATAGTTCCACGGCGCGATGATCAGCACGAGACCGAGCGGTTCGCGCACGATCCACGACTTCGCCGGTTGGAGTTTCATCGGCGTGCGGATCGCCTCGGGCTTCGTCCACTTGCGCAGGCTCTTCTTCGCCAGCGCGATCTCGGAGAGCACGAGCGACACGTCCGTGGCCCACGCCTCGGTCTCGGGCTTGCGCAGGTCCGCGTGCAGCGCGCGCGTCACGGCGTCGGCGTTCTCGACGAGCATCGCGCGGAGCCGCTCGAGCTGCTCGATGCGCCACGCGAGCGGCCGCGTGCGGCCCGCGTCGAAACCGGCGCGCAGCTGCGCGACCCGATCCGGGATCGAGGCGAGATCGCGCGGCGCGCTCCCGGAGGCGGAATCGATCGTGGTGACGGCGCTCATGGCGGTCCTCCCTGGCGATGGGATCGAGCGGGAAAGTCGTGGAAGTGGAAGCAGCCGACTGTAGCCTCCTCGCATGCGCCCGTCGGGATCCCGCCCGCAACGAAGCGTCGGGCGACCGGGCCCGCGCGAGTTCGTGCGTACGATCGCGGCCGTCGCGGCGATCGCGCCGGGCTTCGGCGTCGGCCTCGCGACGCTCGCCCGCACGCGCGATCGCCGCCGCGCGATCAACCGCGCCATCGAGGTCTGGGGCGATCTCGGCACGCGCGCGGCGGGCGTGAAGCTCGACGTCGCCGGAGGCGAACGGCTCGCGTTGCGCCCGGCGGTCTTCGTCTTCAACCACCAGAGCGGCGCCGATCCGTTCCTGCTCTGCGCCCTGCTGCGCCGCGACTTCGTCGGGATCGCGAAGTCCGAGATCCGGCGCAACCCGCTGCTCGGGCCGGCGTTCGCGTTCGCCGACACCGTCTTCGTCGATCGCGGCGATCGCGCGCAGTCGGTCGCGGCGCTCGCGCCCGCGATCGAGACGCTGCGCCGCGGTCTCGCGATCCTGATCGCGCCCGAAGGCACGCGCAGCAGCAGCTACGAAGTGGGCCCGTTCAAGAAGGGCGGTTTCTGGATCGCGATGGCGGCGCGTGCGCCGATCGTGCCGATCGTCGTGCACAACGCGCGCGACGTACTCCCGCGCGACGGCTGGCTGATGCGGTCCGCGACGGTGCGCGTCTCGGTGCTGGCTCCGATCGAGACGCGCGCCTGGACGCCGGCCGATCTGGACGCGCGCGTCGCGGAGGTCCGCCAGCGCTTCGTGGACGCCCTCACTTCTTCCTAGGGAAACCGAGTTCGCCGAGCTTGCGCGCGATGTCCGGGCCGGCGTTGCCGCTGTCCACGCTCGTGTCGATCGCGCGGATCACGCCGTCGCGGTCGACGTAGAAGGTCCAGCGCTGCGCGAAGAGACCGCCGCTGCCGGCGACGCCGAACGCCTCCGCGACCGAGCCGTCGACGTCCGAGAGCAGCACGTGCCTGGCTCCCTCGGCCTTCGCGAAGTCCGCGTTCTTCTCCGGCGGATCGGTGCTCACCATGAAGACGGCGGCGTCGAAGGCGTCGAGCGCGTCCGCGCCGTCGCGCAGCGAACCGAGTTCCGCCGTGCAGCCGGGCGTGAAGGCGCGCGGGAACCACGCGAACACGAAGCCCTGCTTGCCGACGAAGTCGGCGCGCCGGTACGTCTTGCCGTCGCTGCCCTGCAGCGTGAAGTCGGGCACGGGCTGGCCGACTTCGAGCGCGCGGACGGCGGGAGCGGCGAGCAGCGATCCGAGAACGAAGGCGAACGTCGCGAGGAGGGGGTGTCTCATCGGCCGAGAGTAGCCAGCCTCACGCGGGTGCAAGGTCCTCGACGACCACGGGCACCGAGCGCGTGTAGCCGCCGAAGAGCCGCGCGAGCCGGGCCATCACGTAGCGGCTCCGGAAGCAGGCGCGGATCGCGTCGGCGTCGGCCGGATCTTCGACGACACGGGCACGGCCGCGCAGCTGCTGGCCACCGATCCGCACCTCGACGTCCGGGTTCGCGCGCAGATTGCGGCACCACTGCGGGCCGTCCGGGCCGCCGGTCAGCAGCAGCGTCTCGCCGCGCACCGCGTACCAGATCGTCACGCTGCGCGGCTGACCCGTCTTGCGGCCGCGCACCGTGAGCCGGCAGTTCCAGTGCCGGTCGAGGGCTTTCCAGTCGATCGCCGACTTCGCATGCATGCCGGTCTCCCGTGGCGCAGCAGGATCGGATGGTGGCGCTCCGGTGGGTCGCACGCGACTTCGCCGATGTCCGCGGTCAAGCGGCCGCCGCGTGGCGGTAGTGACGCAGCTCGGGGATGCGCCACGCGACGATCGCGACCACGACGAGACAGCCGACGCCCCCGCTCACGACGGCGAAGGTCGCGCTCGTCGCGGCCGCCACGAAGCCCGACTCGACGGCGCCGAGCTGGTTCGAGGCCGCGATCGCGATCATGTTGACCGCCGACACGCGCCCGCGCAGCGCGTCGGGCGTCGCGAGCTGGATCGCGGTCTGGCGCATCACCACGCTGACCTGGTCCGCCATGCCCGCGATCATGAACGCCGCGACCGAGAGCGGAAAGGCGCGCGAGAGTCCGAACACGATCGTCGCGACGCCGTACACGCCGACCGCGACGAGCAGCGCGGGGCCCGCCCGCGACACCGGTCGCCGCAGCATCATCACGACCGCCGAAGTGAGCGCGCCGATCTCGAGGGAGGACGAGAGCACGCCATAGCCGCGCGCGCCGACGTCGAGGATCTCCTTGGCGTAGATCGGGAGCAGCGCGGTCGCGCCGCCGAAGATCACCGCGAACATGTCGAGCGTCATGCAGCCGAGGATCACCGGCGAGCGCCGCACGAAGGCGAGTCCTTCGCGCACGGCGCGCCAGCTCGGTGCGCGCCGCTCGCTGCTCGCGCGCACCGGGCGCACGAAGCCGAGGCCGATCCAGTTCAGCGTCACGAGCCCGGCGTAGATCGCGTAGGCCAGCTCGACGCCGCCCTGCGCGATCGCGATCCCGCCGAGCGCCGGCCCGGTCGCGAAGGCCAGCGCCTGCACCGTCGAGGAGAAGGTCACGGCGCGCGGGAAGGCGGCGAGCGGCACCAGGTTCGGCACCAGCGCCTGCCGCGCGGGCGAGTCGAACGAGAACGCCGCCGCGATGCAGAACACGGCCGCGTACAGGATCGGCAGCGTCGCCGCGTCCTGCGCCGTCGCGACCGCGAGCAAGACGCCGCTCGCGAGGATCGGGAGCTGCGCGACGCGCATGATGCGGCGCCGGTCGTAGGCGTCGGCGATCGCGCCGCCGACCAGCGTGAGCCCGAGCACCGGCACGAACTGCACGAGCCCGATGAGCCCGAGATGGAACGCCGAGTTCGAGAGCTCGAACACGTGCCAGGCGATTGCCGCGCGCAGCAGCGTCATCGCCGTCGCGGAGCAGAAGCGGCTGCCCAGGTAGATCCAGAAGCCGTTCGGGATGCGCGTGTCCTGCATCAGGGGCCGGAACATGCCGGACCGCGCCCCTTCGCGCCGAACGGCGGTGGGCGCTACCCCTACGACCCCGAGCAGGAGACGAACGATGGCGATCCGCGTGACGACGGGACTGGGGCACCTCGAAGGACTCGAACGCGACGGCGTGCGCATCTTCCGCGGCGTGCCGTTCGCGAAGCCGCCCGTCGGCGAGCGGCGCTTCCGCGCGCCCGAAAAGCCCGAGCCCTGGACCGGCGTGCGCGACGCCACGAGCTACGGCGCCGCCGCGCACCAGCCGCCGCTGATGCTGGCCGCGCTGCCCGGCTTCGACATCGGCCCGCAGAGCGAGGACTGCCTCTTCCTCAACGTGTACACGCCGAACGGCGCGAGCCCGTCGAACCGCAAACCGGTCATGGTCTGGATCCACGGCGGTGCCTTC
>JALOQG010000498.1 GCA_025453505.1 Myxococcota bacterium
GCGGCCGATGCCGAGCCCGACGAGAAGCCGGAAGAAGCCGTCGAAATCCAGCCGCGCGGCTCGTCGCGCGCCGCCTCGGTACAGGATCTCGGCGCCGTCTCGAACCCGAACCTCGGCCGCGATCGCGAAGTCTGCTTCGAGCTGCGCGTGCGCGTCGACCTGCTGCCGCCCGCATTGCGCCAGGCCTTCGAGGAAGCCGGCGCCAGCGAGATCGTGCTGCCCGCGGAGCTGCGACTCAAGCGCTGAGCCGTGGCTCAGCTCGTTTCCGCCGCCGGGAGCTCGACGCGGAACGTCGCGCCGCTGCCGGGCCGCGACGTCACCGACAACTCGCCGCCGTGGTTGCGCACGATCTGGTAGGCGATCGAGAGTCCGAGCCCCGTGCCTTCGCCGACGCGCTTGGTCGTGAAGAACGGGTCGAAGATCTGCGCGATCACGTCGGGCTCGATGCCGGCGCCCTCGTCGGCGACCGCGACGAGCACGCGATCGCCGCTCCGCCACGTCTCGATGCGGATCCGCTGGTCCGCCTCGACCGCCTGCGACGCGTTGATCACGAGATTCAGGAAGACTTGCTTCAGCTCCTGCGCGTTGCCGACCACGGGCGGGATTTCGCCGAAGCGCTTCTCCACGGCGCCCCGCCGGCCGAGCTGTGGCGCCGCGACGCGCAACACCGCGTCGAGCAGCGGGTGCAGCTCGACGACGTCGCGTGGGCCGCCGCCCGCGTGCGAGAAGCTCTTCACGTCGCGCACGATACTGCCGACGCGATCGACGCCGTCCAGCGATTCGTCGATCAGCTCCTCGCCCTCGCGCAGCGACGCGAGCACGTCGCCGTCGACGGCGGGCAGCTTCTCGGCGAGGCCCGAAACGAGATCGCGCAGCGTTCCGAGATTCGCGCGCACGTAGGTGATCGGATTGTTGATCTCGTGGGCGATGCCCGCCGCGAGCTGGCCGACGGCCGCGAGGCGCCCCGACGTGACGAGGCGGCTGCGCAGGCCCGCGATCTCGCGCAGGTCGCGCGCGACGAGCACGATCCCGATCGCGTGCTCCTGCTTGTCGTGCAGCACGGCGGTCGAGATCGCGACGGGAATCGCGGCGCCCGACGCCGTGTGGAGCGTGCGCTCCTGCTCTTCGCGGCGCGCCAGATCGAGATCCGGGATCAGCGAGGCGACGGCGACGCCCTCGAGTTCGCGCGTCGTCCGGTCCGAGAGCCGCGCGAGCCCTTCGTTGGCGGACCGGATGCGGCCGTCGAGGCGCAGCACCGCGACACCGTCCGGGAGCAGCGCGAGGACCTCCTTGGCGAAGCCGCCCTGCACGAACAGCGAGTAGCCGTGGCGCAGCAGGCCCCAGGCGATCGCGGCTGCGAGGAAGCTCAACGATGCCGAGCCCAGCAGCGGCGGATGCCGTCCGAACCAGGGCAAGAGCCCGTCGGTCAGCGACGCCACGACGAGCGGCACGGCGATCCCCAGCTGGAGCCAGCGCGCCTGCTGCCGCTCGCCCGGGTTCCAGCGGTCCTGCTTGCGGAACCCGCGCCGCCACGCGACGACGATGCAGCCGATCAGGAACGCGTAGAACCACGGGAAGATCGGACCGAGCCGATAGCCCCAGCCCCACTCGGTGCGGACCACGGCCTCGAAGAGGAGCGGCGTCGCGAGCGTCACGATCCCGAAGCCCGCACCGACCGCGTACATCGCCGGCAGCACGCGGCGCAGCGTCGCCGCCTGGCGCGTCACCAGCGCCGCGTTCTGGTGCAGCGACAGCGGCCCGAGCGCCATCCAGCCGAGGCTTCCTACGCGCAGCAGCGTGAGCGCCACGGCGGGATCCGTCGCGCTCGCGCGCAGCACCTCGAAGAACGCCAGCCAGGTGACGGTCGCGGTGAGCGCGGCGCTGACCCGGTTGACGGGATGGCGTCCGTCGCGCGAGAGGATCGAGAGCGCGACCATGGCGGACGCGATGCAGGCGAAGAGCGGTAGCAGCACGTACGGGTTCAACCCGACGCCTCCCTCGGCGAAGGCTTCGATCGGTCGCAGTCGCTGCGCGCTTGATGCAGAGGCAGGCGAAGTGAAGATCCCCTGCGCTTTTGCACGGGCGTCGCACGTGCGCTGCGTCCGACTTGCATCCGCGTTGCCGGTTTCGCTCGCGGATGTGCAGCGGTCGCCACTCGTGGCGCCGCTCCGCCACCTTCCAGGCAGGAGACGCCCAGACCTCGTGCGACGCAGCCGGTCCATCGACGCCCTCGCGAGGGCGAGCGTGCAAGCGCTCGCGCTCGGCGTGCTGTTGCTCGCGGCCGGCGCAGCGGTCGCCGCGCGGGTGGTCGACGTTCGCGTCGGCACGCACCCGGGCTACGCACGCGTCGTGCTCGAGACCGACGCACCCGCGGCGCACGAGATCGTGACCGCGCCCGCCGTGACACCGGGCGAGGTCGTCGTGCGGATCGCCGCGACCAGCGCCGCGCGCGCGCTGCCCGGTCGCGGCGTGACGGCGCCGGAGGTCGTGCTCGAGCCGCAGCCCGACGGCACCACGCTCGCGCGCAT
>JALOQG010000097.1 GCA_025453505.1 Myxococcota bacterium
TGCGGTCCCGCCGCCGGAGCGGGCGCACGATCACGCGGGCGCTGCGTGCCGAGGCGTCGGGGGCGGCCATGGGCACGGCCTCCTGGGCGAAGATCCGGACGCCGGCTCACTCGATGACGGCGAGAACGGCGCCCTCTTCGATGCTCTGCCCTTCGCTGACGCGGATCTCTACGATGCGACCCGCACAGGGCGCCTCGACCGGAATCTCCATCTTCATGGACTCGAGGATCAGGATCGACTCGCCCTCGGCGACGGGATCGCCGACGGCCTTCTCGATCTTCCAGACGTTGCCGGTGATCTGGGCCTCGACCTGCGCCGCCATCGATGCTCCTGTCGCGGGCGTCCCGAATGCGTCCGGGGCTCTAGCACGAGGCCGACGGGGAAAGCAAACGGATCGTCGTCTACCCTGGCGCGCTTCCGGAGGGACCGATGCTCGAGACCTTGACCCAGGGCTTCACGACCGCGCGCGAGCGCCTGCAAGGCGTACGCGAGCTGTCGGACGAGAACGTCGGCGAGGCGCTCGCCAGCGTCCGCGCGTCGCTGCTCGAAGCCGACGTCGATTTCGCCGTCGTGAAGGAGTTCCTGGCCCGCGTTCGCGAACGCGCGCTCGGCGAGAAGGTGAAGACGCGCGTGCGCGACAAGAGCGGCAAGGTGCTGCGCGCGACGCCGGGACAGCACTTCGTCGCGATCTGCCAGGAAGAGCTGATCGCGCTGATGGGCCCCGTGGACACGCGGCTGGCGCGCGACGCGAAGGGCGCGACCTCGGTCATGCTGCTCGGCCTCCAGGGCGTCGGCAAGACCACGATCGCGGCGAAGCTCGCGCGTCATCTGCAGCGGCAGGACAAGAAGGTGCTGCTGGTCGCGGCCGACGTGTACCGGCCCGCCGCGGTGCTCCAGCTCCAGCAGCTCGGCCAGCGCATCGGCGTCGAGGTGCACGCGGGCGAGTCCGGCGAGTCGGCGCAGTCGATCTGCCGGAGCGCCGCCGAGCGCGCGAAACGCCAGGGCTTCGACGCGATCGTGTACGACACCGCCGGGCGTCTCGCGATCGACGACGAGCTGATGCAGGAGCTCGAGGAGATCCGCGCACAGGTCGCGCCCGCCAACGTGCTGCTGGTCTGCGACTCGTTGATGGGCCGCGACGCGGTGAACGTCGCCAAGGCGTTTTCGGAGCGGCTGACGCTCGACGGACTGATCCTGACCAAGCTAGACGGCGACGCGCGCGGCGGCGCGGCGCTCGCCGTGAAGGCCGTGACCGGCGTGCCGATCAAGTTCCTCGGCACCGGCGAGGCCGTCGACCGCATCGAGACGTTCCGGCCCGAGGGACTCGCGTCGCGCATCCTCGGCATGGGCGACATCGTCGGGCTCGTCGAGGACTTCGAGCAGGTCGTCGACGAGCACGAGGCCGAGGCCGCGGAGGAAGACGCCGAGCGCATCCTGCGCGGCAACTTCGGCATGGACGACCTGCTGAAGCAGCTGCGCATGATCCAGCGCCTCGGCCCGCTGCGCGACGTGATGGCCAAGATGCCCGGCTTCGGAAAGCTCGCCGAGCACGTCGACGAGGGCGAACTCGCCAAGGTCCAGGCGATGATCCAGTCGATGACGCCGGGCGAGCGCAAGACGCCCGACGTGATCGACCGCAGCCGCGCCTCGCGCATTGCGCGCGGCAGCGGCCGCCAGCAGAGCGAGGTCTCCGATCTCGTGAAGCGATTCCGACAGATGCGTGAAATGATGGCGATGCTCGGCGGCGGCGCGGGCGCGGGCGGCGCCGGCGGACTGCTCTCGCGCATCCCCGGCTTCGGTCGCATGGCGGGCGCCGGCGGAATCGATCCTTCGATGCTCTCGGGCCTCGGCGCGCCGACCGGCGGCGCGCGCGCGATCTCCGCGACCGCCGAAGCCCGCCGCCGTCAGGTCGCCAAGAAGAAGCGCAAGGATGCGAGGAAGGCGCGCAAGAAGGGCCGCAAGCGCTGAGCGCAGGTTGCCGATCCGGATCCCCTCCTTAGAATGGCGAGGTCGTCGGTTCCCGCGTCCGCTTCCCTCCCGGCCTCGGGATCTGCCTCTCCCGCGACACACGCAGCCGAATCCGCGAAACCCGCGCCGGATCCCCGCCGGTGCCCGAAGCGTCAGGACGGGAATGCCGAGCGTCTCCGCGATCGCCCTCGCCGCAGCACTCGCTGTCTCGCTCTGGGCGGGATCCGCGTCCGCGACGCCGCAGGACGTGTTCCCGCGACCTCCGGGCATCGTGCCGCGCGTCCAGTTCTGGACGCGCGTCTACGCGGAGATCGACACGAACGGCGGCTTGATCCACGACGCGCGCCATCTGAACGTCGTCTACGAAGTGATCCGCTGGCCGAAAGGCATCTCGAACGCCGAGGAAGAGCGCCGCATCGCGCGCGCCAAGCAGCACTACGTGGCGGTCCTCGAACGCCTCGCCGCGGGCAAGACCCAGCTCTCGGCCGAAGAGCGACGCGTACTGAAGCTGTTCCCGCCCGGCGTCTCGCGCGCCTCGCTCGCCGAGGCCGCCGAGCGCGTGCGCTTCCAGCGCGGCCTCGCCAACCGATTCCGCGACGGACTGATCCGCTCGGGCCGCTGGGAGCCGCACATCCGCAAGGTGTTCCGCGATCGCGGCCTGCCCGAGGATCTCGGCGCGCTGCCGCACGTCGAGTCGTCGTTCAATCCACTCGCATACTCGAAGGTCGGTGCGGCGGGGCTGTGGCAGTTCATGCCGTCCACCGGCGCCCAGTACATGCGCATCAACCGCGCCGTGGACGAGCGCCTCGACCCGTGGCGCAGCAGCGAGGCCGCCGCCGCACTGATGCGCGACAACTACCGCACCACCGGCACCTGGCCGCTCGCGATCACGTCGTACAACCACGGCGCCGGCGGCATGCTGCGCGCCGTCAAGCAGCTCGGCACGCGCGACATCTCGGTGATCATCGATCGCTACGAGAGCCGCACCTGGGGGTTCGCGTCCAAGAACTTCTACACGAGCTTTCTCGCCGCGAGCGACATCGACAACAATCCGCAGCGCTGGTTCGGAGCGATCCAGCGCGAGCGCCCGGCGAATCACGAGATCTACGTCACGCGCCACCCGACCTCCGTGTCCGCGCTCGCACGCACCTTCGGCGTCGACGTCGGCCTGCTGCGCGAGCTGAACCTCGCCCTGCGCGAAGGCGTGTGGAGCGGACGCGTCCCGGTGCCCACCGGCTACGCCGTGCGGCTCCCGCGCGTGGCCGGCCGCGCGCCCGCCGAACAGCTCGCCGCCGCGCTGCCGCGCGCCCAGGAAGAGGAGGAGCCGCGCACGAGCGGGACCCGCGCTTCCGCGTCGAAGCACCGCGTGAAGCGCGGCGAGACGCTCTCGCTGCTCGCGCGTCGCTACGGCATGAGCACCGCGGCGCTCGCGAAGGCGAACGGCCTGCGCACGACTTCGAAGCTGAAGATCGGACAGACGCTGAAGATCCCGGGCGGTGCGTCGACTGCGGCGGCGAAGAAGACGCAGCCGCCCGCGAAGGCGCAGACCGCCGCGAAGCAGACGCCGAGCAAGGCGGCGGTGCGCTCTCACACCGTGCGCAAGGGCGAGACGCTCTCTGCGATCGCGCGCAAGAGCGGCGTGTCCGTCAAACAGCTCGCCGCCGCCAACGGCATCTCGCCTTCCACCCGCATCCGCACCGGCCAGAAGCTGAAGATCCCGCAGTGACCTAGACCTGGAACAGCGTCTCGTCCGGCAGGCGGATCGCGGTCAACGGACCGCCGTACACCGCACCGGTGTCGATGCCGATGCTGTACGGCAGATTCCAGCGCACCTGGAAGTCGGGACGCGGCGTGTGGCCGTACACGACCGTCACGCCGAGATCGTGCGACGCCTCGGTGTGCGTGCGATCCCAGAGCAGATCCTCGACGCGCGCGTGGCGCAGCGCCCAATCGACGTCGCCCGACCGCGCCAGCGTCTTGCCGAGGCCCGCGTGCACGAACACGTAGGCGCCCTCGGCGTGGTGCAGCCGGAGCGCACGGAAGAAGGCCTCGTGCTTCGCGGGCAGTCGCATCGCCTCGGGATCCGTGCCGAAGCCGTACGAGGCGAGCGTCGCATCGCCGCCGTTGGCGAGGAACACGTCGGAGCCGAAGTAGGACGGCCCGCGCCAGCCGAGATGGTCGAGGAACATCGACTCGTGATTGCCGAGCAGGAACGTGCATGGGTACGCGTCGGCGAACTCGACGAGGCGATCGACGACGCCCGCCGACGCCGGCCCACGGTCGACGTAATCGCCCAGGAAGATCAATCGGTCACCCGGGCGGAGCGGCAGGACTCCGAGGAGCGCGTCGAGCTTGTCGAGGCGGCCGTGGATGTCGCCGATCGCGTAGAGCATCAGGCCGCGGGGCGAGCGCCGCGCGCAGCGAGCTGTCCGCACGCCGCGTCGATGTCGGCGCCGCGCGGACGGCGAACGGTGACGGTGAGCCCGGCGCCGACGAGCACGGCGGCGAAGCGCGCGACGTCGGCCTCGTGCGGCGGCCGGTACGGCGCGTCGGCGTGCGCGTTCATCGGGATCAGGTTCAGCTTCGAGGGCAATCCGCGCACCAGCCGCACGAGGCGCCGCGCGTCGTCGAGCGAATCGTTCACGCCCTGCATCAGCGTGTACTCGAAGAAGATCGGACGCCGCACCGACACTTCGGGCAGCGCGCGCAGCGCCTCGAAGAGCACGGCGAGCGGGAAGCGCCGGTTGATCGGCACCAGCACGTCGCGCACGGCGTCGGTCGGCGCGTGCAGCGAGACGGCCAGGTTCACCGGAACGCTCTGGAGCAACGTCGCGATCTTCGGCACGACGCCGGCCGTCGAGACCGTGATCTTGCGCGGCCCGAGCGCGAACGCCTTCGGGTGCAGCAACACGCGCACCGCCTCGATCACGTTCGGCAGATTGAGCAGCGGCTCGCCCATGCCCATGAACACGACGTTGGTGAGCCGCTGCTCGGGCGCGAGCTTCTCGCGCATGCGGCACACCTGGTCGAGGATCTCGGCCACGCCGAGATTGCGCGTGAAGCCGAGCGCTCCGGTCGCGCAGAACGAGCAGGCCAGCGGACATCCGACCTGTGTCGAAATGCAGAGCGTGTTGCGTTCCCCTTCCGGGATCATCACCGATTCGATCAGCGCGCCGTCGCGGGCGCGCAGCCGCCCTTTCACGGTGCCGTCGGCGGAGACCGAGACCGCGTCCCACTCGAGCGCGCGGCGCTGCCACGCGTTCGCGAAGCGATCGCGCAGCGCCGCCGACACGTCGGTCCACTGCGCCGGATCCTCGACACCGCGCGCATACAGCCAGCCCGCGACCTGCTCGGCGCGCCACGGCTCGATCCCGTCGGCCGCGAAGCGCGTCCGCAGCCGCTCGATCGAGAAGTCCTTGAGATGCGGCTCCGCCTCGCGCATGACGCTCGGTGGGTAGCTCACGCCCGTCGCCTGCGGTACGCCCAGAAGTGCAGCGGACGGCCCAGCGCGCGCCATTCGCGCTCGTAGGCGGTCTGCACGCGACCCGGCACCTCGGAGCGCCAACGCTCCGGCGCGAAGGTGTTCGCGAGCCGCGGCTCGGCGGCGAGCACGGCGTCGATGTGCTCGGCATAGGCGACGTCGTCGGTCGCGACGTGCAGGAGGCCGTCCGCGACCAGTCGCTCTGCGATCGCGGCGACGAGCGGCGCCTGCACGAGGCGCCGCCGGTGATGCCGCTTCTTGGGCCACGGATCCGAGAAGTTGATCCACACTGCTTCGAGCGAATCCGGGCCGAAGAGCTCCGCGATCGCCTGCTCACCGGTGGCGTGCACGAGGCGGATGTTGTGGATCGCGTCCTTGGCGAGTCGGCGCGCCTGCTTGTGGACGCGCTTCCACGAGATCTCGACGCCGACGTGCGCGACGCCGGGCGCGACGCGCGCGAGTTCGATCAGGAACTCGCCGCGCCCGAAGCCGATCTCGAGTACGAGACGCAGCGGCCCCGCATGCGGCGCTTCCGGCGTGTCGAGGTCGCCGGCGAAGAGCGCTTCCCAGCCCTTCGCCTTCGCCTCTTCGAGCGTGACGCGATGGTCGCGCCCGGGAATGTCCAGCTTGAAGCGTCGCGTCACGAGCCGAACTCGTGCTCGAGTCGCGTCTCGAGACCGAGCAGCGCGCGCATCGCTCCCATCGGCACGATGCGCGGGAACACCTGCAGGACCGCGCGCTCGTGCGCGGCGAGTCCGGCCCGCGCGCGCGCTTCGCGGATCGCTTCGAGAGGGCCACCGATCGCATCGACGAGGCCGTGCTCGACCGCACGACGGCCGCTCCACACGCGCCCCTGGGCGACGCCTTCGACCGCGGCGCGGTCGAGCTTGCGGCCCTCCGCGACGCGCCGCGCGAAGACGTCGTAGATCGCCTCCATGTCGGAGCGCACGACGGCGCGTTCCTCGGGCGTGAAGCCGCGCACCGCGGAGAGCAGGCCCGCGCGATGACCGCGCTCGACCGCGTCGGTGTCCACGCCGAGCTTCGCGAGCGCGTCGCCGGCGTCGAGCTTGCCGCCGACGACGCCGATCGAGCCCGTCAGCGTGGAGGCCTCGGCGAAGATGCCGTCGGCCGCGACGGCGGCGAAGTAGCCGCCCGAAGCGGCGACCTCGCCCATCGACACCACGAGCGGTCGGTCGCGCTTCACGACCGTGAGCGCGCGCCAGAGCAGATCCGACGCCATCGCGTCGCCGCCCGGACTCTCGATGCGCAGCACGACGGCGCGCACGGCGTCCTGCGCGCCGATCTCGCGCAGCAGCCGCGTCAACGCCTCGACCGAGATGCCGCCCGGACCGCGCCGCCGGATCGGGCCCTGCGCGACGATGTACGCGATGCGCGGCTGTTCGCGCAGCCACGGCGCGAAGCCTGCGTCGTGCGCGTGCAGTGCCGCATACGCGCCCACGTCCACCAGCCGCACGCGCGGCGCAGCGTCGCCCGGCGCCGTCTCGGCGCTCTCGGGCACCCACTCCGCGAGCGCCGCCTCGATCTCGTCTGGATAGCGGATCGCGTCGGCGAGCCCCGCCTCGCAGGCGGTCTGTGCGCGGTACGGACCGCGATCGACGAGGCCGCGCACGATGCTCGCGTCGAGCCGCCGCCCGACGGCGATCGCATCGACCAGCGAGCCGAGCAGATCGTCGAGCAGCGTCTCGGTCTGCTCGCGCGCCTCCGGCGACAGCGCGCGGCGCGTGAACATCTCGCCCGCGCTCTTGTGCGATCCGACGCGCACCACGTCGGGCTTCAGCGAGAGGCGTTCGAAGAGGCGCGTGACGAAGATCGCCTCGCTGCGCAACCCGACGAGCTGGATCGACCCCGTCTCGGGCAGCCACAGGCGATCGGCGCCGCTCGCGACCAGGTACTCGCCCTGCTGCAGCGACTCGCCGTAGGCCGCGACCGGTTTGCCGGCCGCGCGCACGGCGTCCACGGCGCGGCGCAGCGACGCCGCCGCAGCGAAGCCGTGCGGCGCACCCGCGAAACGCAGAACCACGCCGGCGACGCGCGGATCGCCGGCGGCGACGTCGAGCGCGCGCAGCGCGGCGAGCAGGCTCGGAGTGCGGGGACGCGTGAACGGCAGGCGCGGCCCCGCCGCCTCCTCGAACGGCGGCGCGAGCCGCAGCAGCAGCCAGAACGGCGCGCGCCGGCCCAGCACCGCGCGCGCCGCGACCCGGCGGCCGACACGGGAGACGTTGGCGCCCGCGCGGCGCGCGATCCCCGGGATGAATGCCATCACTTCTTCCGTGTCTTCTTGTGCGACAGGTAGTCGACCATCACGTACGAGCCGAGTCGCGCCGGCTGCGTGTAGAGCGCACGACCCTTGTTGATGCGCGTCATCTGCTCGACGAACGAGACCAGCTCCGGCGATGCGTCGAGCATGAAGGTGTTGATCGTGACGCCCCGGCGCGTGATGCGCCGCACCTGCTTCAACGTCTCGGCCGCGGCGTGCGGCGATACGCCGCCCATCCCCATCGGCCACTCGACGTGCAGCTCGCGGCCGCGGAAGTAGGCCGTCGGTTGTCCGTCGGTGATCACCAGCACCTGCGCGCTCGGACTCGGGTGCGACGCGATCAGCCGCTCGGCGAGCATCAGGCCCTCCTGGAGGTTGGTGAACGGCTCACCCATGTCCCAGCTCGCCTCGGGCAGCTCGCGGATGCGCAGCTCGCGCGCCCGCGTCGAGAAGCCGACGACGAAGAAGTGGTCGCGCGGCCAGCGCGTGCGGATCAGGTGGTCGAGCGCGATCGCGACGCGCTTGGCCGCCGGGAAGCGTCCCGCCCACGACATCGACCACGACATGTCGAGCAGCAGCACGGTGGTGCACTGGGTCTGGAAGTCCTTCTCGCGGACCTCGAGATCCTCCGGCTTCCACTCGATCGTCGCCGCCGCACCGCTGCGCTTCACCGCATTGAGCAGCGACTTCACGACGTCCACGTCGAAGGCGTCGCCGAAAGCCCAGGGGCGCGTCTCGTCGGGGCGCGGCAGCGCGACGCCCTGCTGCACGGTGTCGTGGCCGCCGGGGCGGCCCTTGCGCAGCGCGCCGTACACGGTGGCGAGCGCCTGCGCGCCGATGCGGCGGATCGCGCGCGGCGTCAGCTCGGCGCCGCCGTCGCGATCGCGCAGGTAGCCCGCGCGTTCGAGCGAAGAGCGC
Organism: Myxococcota bacterium; assembly: GCA_025453505.1. GTDB lineage: Bacteria > Myxococcota_A > UBA9160 > UBA9160 > PR03 > PR03. The sequence goes on from JALOQG010000097.1 coordinate 8,646, forward strand.
AGGTCGCGGATCATCACGATCGACTGCA
>JALOQG010000098.1 GCA_025453505.1 Myxococcota bacterium
ATGGCTCGCGCGAGGGCGACCCCGACGCGATCGCTTCGGAGCGGCGCGCCGCGTGACCGAAGATGCCCTTGGCCATCAACGACGTCTCGCGCTTGCGGCGCGCGCGGTAGATCTCCGCTCGCACCGCGTGCACCGCGCGATCCTCCGGAACCGCGCGCGCGGCGATTTCGATCAGGTGGCAGGCGAGGCGCCACTCGTCGCGTTCGGCCAGCGCCTGTGCGCGTGCCGCGAGCGACGCCGCGCCGCCGGCGAGATCGCAGAGTTCCCGGGCGAGCTGGGACTCGGGCGCCGGCTTCAGGTTGGCGGGATTGCCGTCGTACCAGCCGCCGTAGAGCCGGTACACGTTGCGCACCACGAACTCGGGCTCGTCGTAGAGCGGTCGCAGGTAGGGTCGCGCCAGCAGATCGGCGTCGAGCGTGACGGCGGCGAGGATGCGGTCGAGCGGTTCGCCGGCGTTCATGCGTTCGAGCGTGCGCGAGACGAGCTGCTCGAGCGCACCCGCGACCTCGCCGAGCACGCGCGCGATCCGCGCGGCGCCCTCGATCGGAAGTCCGTGCGCGGGGACGAAGAGCTCGGCGCCGAGACCGGCCATCTCGCGCAGCGCCGCCGCCCATTCGACCGGATAGCGCTGCACCTTCTGCGGATTGCCGGCGTTCGGAAAGTTCCAGATGAAGAAGTCGCCGGCGCACAGGATGCGGCGCGCGGGGATCCAGGCGAAGAGGTGATCGTCGGTCTCGCCCTTCGCGTGGCGCAGCTCGATCGCGACGCCGCCGACGTCGATGCGCATCCGGTCGCCGAAGCTCGCGTCCGGCGCGGGCGTGTCGGCGGGCAGGAAGGCCTCGCCGCCGCCGATCGCGACGCCGGCCATCATGCCGCGAAGATCGCCGAACTGCCGCGCGTTGATCGCGAGGTTGTAGCCGCTCGTGGTCCGGTAGCGCGCGAAGCGCGCCGCGACGTTCTCGTGGCCGAGCACGCGCGGCCGCGCGTGACCGCGTCCGGCGGCTTCGGCGACGAAGAGCGGCGCGCCGCCGACGTGGTCCATGTGGCCGTGCGTGTAGACGAGCGAGTGGAAGGGCGCGGGCGACCACTTCCGCAGCGCGGCGATCACGGCGGGCGCCGTCTGACGCAGGCTCGTGTCGAACACGACGAGCCCTTCGCCGGTTCGCAGCGTTACGACGTGCGAGAACGACTCGACGATCGAGAAGTCGTCGGCCAGCTCGGAGAGCTGCTGCGTGACGCGGTTGACGGGCTCGTCGGCGACGCCGGCGTCGATGATGCGGCTCGAGAGGGCGAGGAGATCGGCCAAGGGAGACCTCGATCGAACGAAGCGGTCGGGGAATCCGAACCGACCGCGGAGCTTACGCCGTCAGCGCGCCGCCAGCCGGAACAGGTAGGCCTCGCCGACGTTCTCGTTGCGCGGGCGCCGGTCGTACTTCTTCTCGTAGGCGTCGCTGAAGCGGTCGAACTCGTCCTGCCCGGTCACGCGCGACGCGGCGAGTTCGTAGATCGAATCCCCCACGCGGAGGCGCACCTTCGGATCCGCCTCCATGTGCTCGACCCATTCGCTGCGATTGGCGCCCGCGTGCACGTAGAGGTGTTCGCCGAGCGCGATCACCCAGATGTTCACCGAGTACGGGTCGGCGGGCCGCGTCTCGAGCTGCACGGTCGAGACGGCATCGGTGAAGGCCCACTCGGCGGGCGCGGCGACGGCCTGGCCTTCGAGGGCCTTGCCGGGAAGCAGTACGACGGGACCGCTGCAACCCGCCGTCACGGTCGAGAAGAGCGCTGCGGCGAGGACGATGGCACGCGTCATGAGGGCCTCCGATCGGCCCGACTCTACAGCGCGCGGCGGTCGCCTCGCACGCAGGGACTCGCGGTCTTCGCGCTGCGTTGCCTGACCGCGAGCGAACTCAGGCCGAGTCCGATCAGCGCCGCCATGCCCGCTTCGGGCACGACGAAGGGCTCGAGATTCGGTTCGTTCAGGATCTGGAACGGTCCGCCCTCGAAGGAGAAGCGGATCGTCGTCGCGCCGCCGCAGCAGCCCTCGAAGCCGAGCCACACGAGTGTGTACGAGGTGCCCGCGGCGAGCGCGATCTGGGTGGTGAAGACGTCGGGATCGTTCCAGTCGTTGGCCCACCAGACGTCGTCGAGGCGCACGACTTCGTCGAGCACGGCGCCGGTCGCCGTGTCGATCACCGCGGCGACGCCGCCGCGGCCCCAGTCGGCGCCGACCTGGAACTCGTAGAGGCCCGCCGCGTCGACGCTGAGCTCGACGACGAGCCGGATGGCGTAGTTGCCGGAGACGCCCGCTTCGACCTGCGCGGAGACGTTCTCGAAGCCCGTCATCGCCACCGACGCGAGCGGCGTTCCGGCGTCGAACGCGGCCGCGAGCTCCGCGTATCCGTCGCCAGCAGTCACCTGGTAGGTGCTCGCGACGAAGTCCGCCTGGAAGGAGAGGGCGTGCGCATCGACGGCGAGGAGGAGCGAGGCGATGGCCGAGAGCAGCGTGACGTGCGGCCGGAACCGGAGGATGCGCATGAGGCCTCTCTGTTTCGCTCGCCCGGGATCTCCGTCGCTCGGAGCCGGTCCGCGGCAGGGAGGCTTTCGGCCGGTCATGCGTCCGGCTTGAAGCGTGTGTGTTGGATCCGCTCGCGCGCCGTTTGGCTTCGCGATCGCCGTCGGCCCGAAGATCCGTGCACGGCGACGGGAGAACTCTCGTCAGCGGCCCGCTAGGAACGGATGTCGAAGTGGGTGAGCCCTTCGGGCTCCTCGTCGCTCGCTTCGACGCGATCGACGCGCGCACCGGGCGGCCCCTCGCGACAGAACGCGACGACCGCGGCGATGCGCGCAGGCGGCCCTTCGAAGACCGCTTCGACGCTGCCGTCGGCGCAGTTGCGCACCCAGCCGGCCACGCCCAGCGAGCGCGCGTGGCGCTGGGTCGCGCCGCGGAACCAGACGCCCTGCACGCGTCCGAACACGCGCACACGCTTGCGGATCTCCTCCGACATCGCGCGGTCCTCCCTTGCGCCGCGAGACGCTACTGGAACGCGAAGCGCCGTAGACCACCGGGCGTTCGAGCCGAGCCCGTTCCCGGTCGAGGCTGCGGGTGCTACTCGCTCCTCCAGATACCCCGGGAGGATCTCCAGATGCCGATCTCGCGCGCCCTTCGGCGCACTGCGCTCGCGGCTGCCGTGGTCCTCTCGCTGCTCGCCGCACCGGATCGGGCGCGCGCGCTCGTCGCAGCCGGGCCGATCGTCAATCCCGCCAACGGGCACCACTACTTCCTGCTCGCGCCGGCGAGTTGGTCCGTAGCGGAGACCGAAGCGCGGGCGCTCGGCGGCCACCTCGTCGCGATCGGTGACGACGCCGAAAACACGTGGGTCTGGACGACCTTCCGGAACATCATCACCGGTCCGTTCTGGATCGGGCTCACCGACGTGGCGCAGGAGGGGACCTTCGTCTGGACGAGCGGCGATCCCTTCTCGTACTCGAGCTGGTGGGTCGCCGGCGGCGAGCCGAACAATGCGGGCGGCGTCGAGCACTTCGTCGAGATCAACAACGGGCTCTGGAACGACAACACGGGCGTCGGACCGCTGCGCGGGATCGTCGAGGTCGAGCGCGCCTTCGGCTTCGTCGAGGCCGAGCCGACGCCACCCGACTCGCCGCCTGCCTCGTACGCAGGCGCGATCGACGTCGCCGCGAGTCCCGACGGCGACCACGTCTACGCCCTGCTCGACGTCTTCCCCGGCGACGATCTCCTGTTGATCTACGAGCGCGCTACCGACGGCGCGCTGACGCTCATCGATTCGGAGCCGGTGGCCTTCAACCCGAGCGCCATGGCGATCTCGCCCGACGGGACCGCGGTGTTCGTCGCGACCAACAACGGCGAGGTGCAGGCCTGGCAGCGCGCCCCGGCGACGGGACTCTTGACCTTCGCCGACGGCCTCAACGACAACATCGATGGCGGCGGCTACCTCCAATACGCCTATGGCCTCGCCGTGAGTCCCGACGGCGATCACGTCTACGTGGCGAGCGGCGAGAACGCGATCACTTGCTTCGCGTGGGACGCCGGGGCGGGCGATCTCGCGCTGATCGAGACCGACGTCACGGGTAGCGGCGACCTCGTGCTCTCGGCGCCAGGCCCGATCGCGGTCACGCCCGACGGCGCCTTCGTGCTCGTCGCATCGCAGCTCGACGCCGCGTTCGTCGTGCTCGATCGCAATCCCGTGAACGGCACGCTCGGCTTCGTCGACCGCTTCGTGGACGGCCTCGAGGGCGTCGACGGGCTCGACGGACCGTCCGCGCTCGCCGTCGCAGCGACCGCCAGCGGCGCCGCCGCGTACGTGTCGAACCTCGAGAACGAGCTGGCGGTGTTCTCCGAGACGCTCGCGGGCCCTGCGCCCGGCGTCGCGTTCGTCGAGGCGGTACCGATCGGCGAGCTCCAGTCGGCGCTCGCCGTGAGTCCGGACGGCACGCTGCTCTACACGAGCAACCGTTACGACAGTCGCGTCACCGCCTACGAGCGCGATCCCGCGACCGGCGCGATCGGCGCCGTCGTCGCCGCGATCACGGATGGCGACCCCGGCGTGGACGGCCTCGGCGAAGCGGGCCGCGTCGCGGTGAGCCCGGATGGGCTTCATCTCTACGTCGCCAGTCCGGAGGAGAACGCGATCGTCGTGCTCGAAGCGCCGCTCCCCGCGCCCGAGCCCGGTTCGATCTCGCTGGGCCTCGTGGCGCTGCTCGGTTTGCGCTGCGTCGCTGCGCGAAACCGGACGAAACGCGCGCTCAGCGCTTCGGGTAGTAGCGACTGATCGTGTCGACCACGCAGCCGGGGCGCTCTTCGCCCTCGATCTCGACGGTCACGCGGATCTTCGCCTGCACGCCGCCGTCCTTCGTCTGCTCGGCTTCGATCAGCTCGGCGCGGCCGCGGATGCGCGCGCCCACTTTCACGGGCGTCGGGAAGCGGATGCGGTCGGCGCCGTAGTTGACGCCCATCGAGATGCCGTGCACCTGCACGATCTCGGGCAGGAAGCGGTTCACGAGCGAGAGCGTGAGATAGCCGTGTGCGATCGGTCCGCCGAAGGGCCCGGTCTTCGCGCGCTCGGGATCGACGTGGATCCACTGGTGGTCGTCGGTCGCGTCGGCAAAGCCGTCGACGCGCTCTTGCGTGATCGTCAGCCACTCGCTCGTGCCGAGCTGCTGGCCGACGGCGCCGAGCAGCTCGGCCGGGGTCGCGAACGTCGTGCTCATGGTTTCTCCTCGGAACGGATGCGCGAGTTCGACGTCCGTGGGCGTCGATTGGAATTCAGGCTGGGATCTCGATCCGCGCGCGATGTCCTCCGGCGCGTGCGAGTCGGCGATCGAGCGTCAAGAGCGGCACGGCGAGTGCTTCTGCCAGTGCCAGATAGGCCGCGTCGTAGGCGGTGACGCGGCCGCGCAGCTCCCAGATGCGGGGCAGGAACAGATCGTGCGGGTGGCGCGCGAGATCGAGGTCCGCGAGATCGTCGAGCGCCTGGCGCCCCCGTTCTTCGTCGATCGCCCCGCTCTGGGCATGCCGGCGCAGCACCTGCGCCACCTCGAGGTCGAGAAGGTGCGGCGCGTGGAGATCCTCGTCGGGTGAGGCGATGCGAGCCGCGACCGCGCGGCTCGCGGGACCCTGCAGCAGCAGCTCGAGTACCGCCGATGCATCGACGACGATCACCGGCGCTCGCGCTCCGAGCGGACGGCGTCCGCCACGCGAATGCGCGAACGCACCGGCGTGCGCCGCGCGATGCGGTCGAGCAGTTCCTCGCGCGTCGGACGATCCGCCGTCCGTCGCAGCTGCTTGAGCAGGTAGTCGGAGAGCGAGAGGCCGGCTTGTGCGGCTCGTACGCGCAGGACCCGGTGCAGATCGTCGGGGACGTTCCGGATCTGGATCATCTTGGCCATGCGCGCAGCGTATTTGCATGTGCCGCACATGTCAACATGTCGATCCCATGCGCGGGCGGGCCGGGAGCCGCATCGGACGCGTCGTCACGCTCGACTCGCGCTCCTAGGGATGCTGGCTGGAGACGGCGACGCACTCACCCGTCATGTACGAGGCGAGGTCGCTGGCGAGGAACACGATCACGTTCGCGACCTCCCAGGGCTCGGCGCCGCGGCCGAAGGCTTCGCGCGCGGTGAGCTGATCGAGGAGGCCCTGCGGCGTCACCTTGGCGAGGAACTCGTGCGTCGCGAGGCTCGGCGACACCGCGTTGACGCGAACGCCGTGTTCGGCGACCTCCATCGCGACGCAGCGCGTGAGCGCCATCACGCCGGCCTTCGCCGCCGCGTAGTGCGACTGCCCCTCCTGCGCGCGCCAGCCGAGCACCGAGGCGTTGTTGACGATCGCGCCCGTCCGGCGCGCGATCATGTGCGGCAGCACGGCGCGCGTCATGCGGAACGTCGCCGTGAGCGTCACGTCGAGCACCTTCGACCACTGCTCGTCCTGCATGTCGACGACCTTCGCGTAGCCGCCGAGGCCCGCGTTGTTGACGAGCACGTCGATGTGGCCCCACGCGCCGATCGCGGCGGCGACGAGCGCGTCCACTTGCGACTGCTGCGTGACGTCACAGAGCTGCAGGCCCGGCCGTAGGCCGGTCTCGCGCTCGAGCTTCTCGGCGGCCTCGTGCAGGCGCCGCTCGTGCAGATCCGAGAGGAAGACGGCGGCGCCTTCTTCGGCACAGCGACGCGCCGTCGCGTAGCCGATGCCGGTGCCCGCTGCGGCGGTCACGAGCACGGTCTTGCCGGCGAGCAGACCGCGGCCCTTCGGATACTCGGGCGCTGCGGTCTTCATCGGGCCTCTCGCGGCAGGCCGAGCGCGCGCTCGGCGATCAGGTTGCGCTGGATCTGGTTCGAGCCGGCGTAGATCGTGTCGGATCGCGTGAAGAGGAAGAGGCGCTGGAGGCGCGTCAGGTCGTACGGCGCACCCGCCGCGAGCTCCGCTGCGGGGCCGAGCACGTCCATCGCGAGCTTGCCGAGATCGCGGTGCCACGAGGCCCAGAACAGCTTCGTGATCATCGCTTCGCGCGCGAGTTCCGCGCGCTCGGGCCGTGAAAGCGTGCGCAGCGCGTTGGCGCGCTGGATCTGCAGCCCCATCCACGCGTGCGCGAGGCGCTGCCGGATCGCCGGGTCGCTTGCGGCGCCGTTCGCCTTCGCGACGCGGCAGATCTCGTCGAGTTCGTTCTGGAAGAGCAGCTGCTGGCCGAGCGTCGAGGCGCCGCGCTCGAACGCGAGCGTGCCCATCGCGACCTTCCAGCCGTCGCCGGGCGCACCGACGATGTTGGCGGCGTCGGTGCGCGCGGCGTCGAAGAACACCTCGGAGAACTCCGAATCGCCGGTGATCTGCACGATCGGGCGGATCTCGACGCCCGGCTGCCGCATCGGCACGAGCAGGTACGCGAGCCCTTTGTGGCGCTGCGACTCCGGATCGCAGCGCGCGACGACGAAGCACCAGTCGGACCACTGCGCCCACGACGTCCACACCTTCTGGCCGTCGATCACCCACTCGTTTCCGTCGAGACGCGCGCGCGTCTGCACGTTGGCGAGATCGGAGCCCGCATTCGGCTCCGAGTAGCCCTGACACCAGAGGGCTTCGCCGCGCAGGATCGGCGGCAGGAAGGTGCGCTTCTGTTCGTCCGTGCCGAACGCGATCAGCGTCGGGCCGAGCAGCCCTTCGCCGATGTGGCCGAGGCGGCCGGGACCGCCCGCGCGCGCGTACTCCTCGTACCAGATCACCTGCTGGATCAACGAGAGGCCGCGTCCGCCCGCTTCGCGCGGCCAGCCGACTCCGATCCAGCCGTCGGCGCCGAGCTTGCGCTCCCACGCGCGACGCTCGTCGAGTACCGCGTGCTCGTCTCCCGGTCCGCCGCGCCCGCGCGCGACGGCGAACTCGCCGCCGAGCGCGTCGGCCAGCCAGGCGGCCACTTCGCGACGAAAGGCCTCGTCTTCGGAGGAGAAGCGGAGATGCATGCCGCGGGTATTATGAGACGCCTCGTATCGTATGCAAGGAGCGCTCGTGACGACCGCCGATCCCCTCGCCGCGACCACCATCCCGGAGCTCGTGGAGGCCGCAGCGGTCCGCTTCGGCGCAGCGGTCGCGGTCGAAGACGGCGATGCGAGGCTCACGTTCGCCGATCTCGCCGGGCAGACGCGCCGCGCCGCGCGCGCGTACCTCGCGGCCGGCGTCGCGCGCGGCGATCGCGTCGCGATCCAGGCGCCGAATCTCGCCGAGTGGATCGTCGCCGCGACAGGGCTGCACGCCGCCGGCGCCGTGCTGGTGCCGCTCAACACGCGCTTCAAGGGACGCGAGGCGGGCTACGTGCTGCGCAAGAGTCGCGCAAAGGTGCTGGTCACCGTCGGCGACTTCCTCGGCGCGCGCTACGTCGAGTCGCTCGCGGACGAGGCGCTGCCGGATCTCGCCCGCATCGTGCTGCTGCGCGGCGAAGCGAGCGACCCGCGCGCGCAAGCGTGGGACGCGTTCCTCGCGGCCGGCGACGCGATCTCCGAAGCGGCGCAGCGCGCACGCGCCGCCGAGGTGACGGGCGACGATCTCTCCGATCTGCTCTTCACCTCCGGCACCACCGGCGCGCCGAAGGGCGTCATGACGACGCACGCGCAGAACCTGCGCGCGTTCGCGGCGTGGAGCGAGGT
>JALOQG010000499.1 GCA_025453505.1 Myxococcota bacterium
GCCGGAGCGTCCGGCGCGCGCACTTTAAGGATTCGGACGGGCTCTGCGAGGGGCGCGCATCGATCCGCTCCTTCACGAAGTGCATCGCGCGCCGCGGGCCGAGGCTAGATTGCCCGCTTGCTGCGACTCCTCGATGCGCTCGCGTTCTCCGGGATCTGGGTCGCGTCGGCCGCAGCCGCGTTGGCCGTCGCCGCGTCGCTGGCCTTCGGCGATGCGCGTCCGCTGCTCGCGCCGCTTCTCGCGTTTTCCGGAACCTTCGCGATCTACTCGCTCGACCGGCTGCGCGACAGCGATCGCGACGTCACTTCCGCGCCGCGGCGCACCGCGTTCGTCGTGCGACATCGCAGGTCTCTCGCGACATGCGCCGCACTCGCGGCGATCGCCGCGGCCGGCTCCGCCCTCGCGATCGGCCCCGACGCAATTGCGATCGCACTCGCGGCGGGAATCGTCGGCGTGTTGCACCGGCGGCTCAAACGGCTCACCGGTTTCAAGCCCGGCTACATCACGGCGATCTGGCTGCTGACGGTCGTCGGTCTGCCGGCCGCCGTGACGGGTGCCACACGTGGTTCGATCCTGTGGGCCTGTGCGCTGATCGGTCCCGCGCTGCTCGCCAACGCGATCGCCTTCACGGCGCGCGATCGCGAAGGCGCCTCCGTCTGGATCGGCGAGCGGCGCGCACTGATGCTCGCGCGCATCTACGCGACGACCGGCGCGCTGCTCGGGTGCGTCGCGCCGGTCGCGCTCGCCCCGCTCGCACTCGTCCCGCTCGCGACGCTTCCGGCGCTCTGCGCCTGGCGCGGCAGCGAGCGCTCGGCGCTGCTGCTGGTGGACGGAGCGCTGATCGCCGGCGCGCTCGCGGCGTGCGTGCCGCTGCGGTGATCGCGTTGCGTACCAAGGCTAGCCGAGCTGTCGGGCCAGCTGCTCTTCGTACTCCTCGCTGCCGCCGAACGACGTCGCGAGCACCCAGGCGCGCTTCAGGTAGTAGTGCGGCGCCATTTCCCATACATAGCCCATGCCGCCGTGGATCTGGATCGACGCGCGCGCGTTCTTCATCGCCGCGTCGCCCGCGACGACCTTCGCCGACGCGACCGCGCGCGCGGGATCGCCGACGCCCTCTTGATCGATGGTGGCCCCGGCACTCCACACCGCCGCGCGCGCCATCTCCTGACGCACCCACATGTCGGCGAGCATGTGCTTGATCGACTGGAAGCCGGCGACGGCGCGGCCGAACTGCTCGCGCTCCTTGGCGTAGGCGGTCGCGAGCTCCTGCGATCGCTCCGCGACGCCGAGCGAGAGAGCGGCGGTCAACGCCGCGCCTTCGAGCCGCAGGCGCGCGGCGAGATCCGCACCGCCGATGCGCTCGCCCTCCGGAAGCGTGCGCGCGTGCGCGATCGGCGTCAGCGGGTCGAGCGGCGTCGCGATCGGCTCCGTCGCGAGTGACTTCGCGTCGACGCGCTCGACGCGATCGGCGTACAGCGCGAGCAGCACGTCGAGCGCGGCGGGATGCTCGACGAGGATCGGATCCGCGAACGCGCCGGCGAGATCGACGCCGCCGACGACCGTCTCGCCGCTCGCCGCACCGGGCACGAGGTCCGCGGCGAGATGCGTCCACACGACCGGACCCGGCGCGAGCGCGCGGCCGAGCTCGCCGAACACCAGCACCGCTTCGGCCATGCCGAGCCCGACGCCGCCGTCCGATTCGGGCAATCGCAGTCCGAACGCGCCCATCTCGGCGAGTCCGCTCCACAGCTTCGCGTCGAAGCCGCCGTTCTTCGCGATCTCGGCGAGCGTTTCGAGCGGGAGCTGGCCGTCGCACCACGAGCGGATGCCGCTCTGGAGCGCCTCTTGATCTTCGGTGAGCCGGAAGTCCATCAGCGGTCCTTCGGAAGTCCGAGAATGCGCTCGCCGACGATGTTGCGCTGGATCTGCGAAGAGCCGGCGGCGATCGTGAGCGAGAGCGAATTGAGATGCCGGTGCAGGATCGACTGGCTCGGCAGGCCGGCGACGTCCTCGCGCGCGAGGCCCGCGCGGCCGAGGATGCGCACGCCGAGCTCGCCGACGCGCTGGAACAGCTCCGTGTAGTAGAGCTTGATCGCCGATCCCTCGAGTCCCGGCATGCCGCTCTGGCTGGCCAGCGACACCGAGCGCTTCACCATCGCCCACAGCGCGTCGAGCTCGGCGAGCAGGTGGCCGCACTCGCGGCGCAGCCCTGCGTCGTCCCAGGCGCGCGCGTCGTGGCGCGTGACCGTCTTCGCGAGCGCGACGAGATCACCGAGCACCTTCTGCAGGTTGATCATCTCGCTCGCGAACGCGGTGCCGCGCTCGAAGCGCAACGTCACGTTGGTGATGCGCCAGCCGTCGTTCTCGGCGCCGACGCGCGCCGAGACCGGAACCTTCACGTCGCTGAAGAAGACCTCGGAGAATTCGGTCTCGCCGGCGAGCGTCGGCAGCGGACGGATCTCGATGCCGGGCAGGTCCATCGGGCAGATCAGCCACGAGATGCCGCGGTGCTTCGGCGCGTCG
>JALOQG010000500.1 GCA_025453505.1 Myxococcota bacterium
CTCGCCGAGAACCTCGGCCCGGGCCTGACCGCCGGCTACTTCCAGTACGATCCCGCGACGACGCCTTACTGCGTCACGCGCCCGCAACCGGAAGGCCACTACTGCCCGCAGTCGGCGCCCGAGGCGCAGGCGCAACGCCGGCACTTCCTGGAATCGGCGCTCGGCGGCGCGGCCGAGATCGTCTCGCCGTTCTGATGGACGCGGCGGCGTTCCCGCGCGGGCGCTGGCGGGCGCGCTGGATCTGGTGCGAGGCGCCGAGCATCCGCTCGGAGCCCGGCGCGCCGCTGACGCGCATCGCGTCGGGCGAGAGCGTCACCGCGTGCTTCCGCCGCAGCTTCGATCTCGACGCCGTGCCCACGCGCGTCGCGGCGCGTGCGAGCGCCGACTCGCGCTACGCGCTGTGGGTCAACGGGCGCGAGGTCATGCGCGGCCCGATCCGCGCGAACGGCCGGCGACTCCACTACGACGCCTTCGATCTCGCGCCCTTCCTGCGCCGCGGCCGCAACGCGATCGCCGTGCTGGTGCGTCACTTCGGGCGTGCGAATCCGTGGTGGGCGCCGCTGCCGCCGACGCTCGAACTCGGCGCGGGCGGCTTCGTGTTCGAGGCGCGGCTCGCCGACGATCACTGGCTCGTGTCGGACGCCGCGTGGCGCACGCTGCGCGCGGATGCGTGGACGAGCCTCGTGAAGGCCAGCGTCGGCGCGCTGCCGGTCGAGCGCTTCGACGCACGCGCGCTCGCAGCCGAGTGGCGCGAAACCGGCTTCGACGACGCCACGTGGAGCCCCGCGCGCGCGCTCGCCGGCAACCACCTCGGATTCACCGGACGCCACGAGCCGCCGCTGCTGCCCTACGGCGCGATGCGGCCGCGCCCGATCGCCCCGCTCGGCTGCGTGCGTCGCGACGGAACCGTGGTGCGCGTCGCGCGCGCACCCGCCGCCGCGCCCGGCGACGACCCGATCGCGCGTGCGATGGAGGACTTCGCCGCATCGAGGCCCGTCGCAGCCGCCACGCACGCGTGGCCGCTCCGGCTCGACACCGGCCCCGACGCCGTCTCCGTCGTCAGCGTCGACTTCGGCGAAGTCGTCGCGGGCACCGTCGTACTCGACGTCGACGCACCGGCCGGCACTGTCCTCGACGTCGCCGCGGCGGAGTTCGCGAGCGAAGAAGGCGTGCTCGCGCCCGACGACGAGCGCTCCGGCTTCCGCTACGTCGCACGCGGCGCGGACGACCGCTTCGAGACCTTCCAGCCGCTCGGCTTCCGCTGGCTCGGCCTCTCGGTCCGCGCGGACGGCCCGGTCGTGCTGCGCGACGTCTCCGTACACGAGCGGCTGTATCCGCGCGATCCGGACGCCGGCCCGTTCTTCGAGTGCAGCGACGCGACGCTGAACCGGATCCATGCCGTCGGCCGCCGCAGCGTCGATCTCAACTCGCAGGACGCGTACCTCGACTGCCCGACGCGCGAGCAGCGCGCCTGGACCGGCGACTCGGTCGTGCACCAGATGGTGGACTTCGCGACGCATCCGGACTGGCGGCTCGCGTGCTGGAACCCCGAGCTCGCGGCGTCGCCGCGCGCGGACGGCATGCTGCCGATGGCCGCGGGCGGCGACATCGAGCACCAGGACGCGAGCTTCATCCCCGACTGGGCGCTGCACTGGGTGCGCGCCGTGCACAACGTGTGGCGCTGGACCGGCGATCGCGAGCGCGTCGCGCGCCTGCTGCCGGTCGTCGAGGGCGTGCTGCGCTGGTTCGAGGACTTCGCGGCCGAGGACGGTCTCGCGAGCGACGTCACCGGCTGGGTGATCATCGACTGGAGCAGCGTGTCGGTGGACGGCAAGTCGTCGGTGCTGAACGCGCTCTGGGCACGCGGTCTGCGCGACTTCGCCGAGATGGCGGAGTGGCTCGGGGACGCGGGACGCGCGCAGTGGGCGCGCGCGCGACATGCGCGCCTGCGCGAGGCCTTCGAGCTGTTCTGGGATCCGGAGCGCGCGCTCTACGTGGACCACGCGATCGGGAGCGAACGCCGGCGGCCCGTCAGCCAACACGCGCTCGCGACGCCGCTCGCCGCGGGACTCGTGCCGGACGAACGCGTCGCGCGCGTGATCGAGGTGCTGCTCGACGAATCGCGCCACGTGCACGCGACCTGGTCGCGCGCGAAGGCGGATGCGCGCCAGCCGGGCCCCGGCGAGCGCGGCGTCGGCGGTCCGTATCTCGTGCTCGGACCGCCCGCGCCGTGGTGGGACGTCGAGCGGCAGATCGTCGTCGCGCAGCCGTTCTTCGCCTACGTGCTGCACGACGCGCTCGCCGAACACGGCCGCGCCGATCGGATCCCCGCGCAGTGCAGGCGCTGGGCGGCGCTGCTCGAACGCTGCGCGACCTCCTGGTCCGAGACCTGGTACGGCGGCACCGTCTCGCACGGCTGGGGATCGACCCCGACGCGCGACCTCGTCGTCCGCACGCTCGGCATCACGCCCGCCGAGCCCGGCTTCACCCGCGCGCGCATCGCGCCGCGCCTCGGTGATCTC
>JALOQG010000501.1 GCA_025453505.1 Myxococcota bacterium
CTCGGCGAGTGGCTGCGCGGGTCGGTCGCGGGCGTGCCGTGGCTGCTGGCGTCGCAGTCGGTCTCGCGCTGGCCGCTGGCGCTGCAAGTCGCCGATCTCGGCGGCAGCTACGCCGTTTCGTTCGCGCTGATCGCCGTCGGCGGCGGACTCGGCATCGCCGTGCGGCGTCGCGACGCGCGCGTGCTCGCCGCGCCCGCGCTCGTCGCGCTGCTCTGGCTCGGCTACGGCGCGCTGCGGCTCGCGATGTTCGCGGAGCCGGCGGGTCCGCGCGCGCGCGTCGGCGTCGTGCAGGCGTCGGTGCCGCAATCCGAGCGCTTCGGGCCCGACACGGCCGAGCGCAATCTCGCGCGACACGAAACGGCGACGCGCGCGCTCGTCGCGAAGGGACCGCTCGATCTCGTCGTCTGGTCCGAGACCGCCGTGGACATCGACGTCGATCGCCATCCGCGCATCCGCGCACGGCTCGAGCGGCTCGCGGCCGAGGTGGGCGTTCCGATCGTGACCGGTGCGCCGCGTTCGGCGCGCGGGAGGCTCACCAACGCGGCCCTGGTCGTGACGCCGGAGCGCGGTCTCGCCGAGAGCTACGACAAGCAGCGCCTCGTGCCGTTCTCGGAGTACGACCCGTTCTTCGCGGAGTGGCTGGCGCCGCTGATCGGGCCGGTACTCGAAGGACCGCCGTACGTCGCGGGCCGAGAAGCGACCGTGTTCCGCGCCGGACCGATCCCGTTCGCGACACCCATCTGCTTCGAGATCACGTACGCCGATCTCGTGCGCGGTTTCCGCGCGGAGGGCGCGCAGCTCCTCGTCAATCTCTCGAACGACGCCTGGTTCGGCCGCATCGGCTATCCGGAGCTGCACTTCGCACACGCGGTGCTGCGCGCGGTCGAGACGCGCAGCAGCGTCGTGCGCGGCGCCAACACGGGCATCTCGGGTGTCGTCGACGCGCGCGGCCGGGTGTTGGACGAACTCGAGGCGTTCGCGGAGGGGACGCTGCGGGTGGACGTCGCGGCGGCGGGCGCGCTGCCGCCGTACGCGCGGACGGGCGACGCGCCGCTGCTCGTCCTGCTCGTCGCTGGACTCGTGGTCAGCGTGCTGCGCGAGCGCGGCGGCCGCCGGAGCTGACGGCTAATCTGCGCTGTCCGCCAACGCCCCTTTCCGGAGACCCAGCCATGTTCGGCCGCCGACCCGACGCGCAGCTCGTGCGTGATCTGCCCGCAATCCGACGCTTCATGCCGTTCATCTCGCCGCGGCGAGGCGAGTCCGTCTTCTACTACCCGCAGGAGGTCGACGCCGAGCCCGCGCTCCGCTTCCTCGAGGGACTGAACGCGAACCGGCCCGAGAAACGGCCGATCACGTTCTTCCACCTGGTGCTGCGCGCCGTCATCAAGCAGATGCACGAGCGCCCGCGCATCAACCGCTTCGTCGCCGGCGGCCGCATCTGGCAGCGCGACGGCATCTGGATGTCGTTCAGCGCCAAGAAGGCGTTTGACGACGATTCGCCGGTGATCACAGTCAAGCAGAAGATGGAGCCCGAACACTCCGTCGTGGAGATGGCGGACCAGATCTACGAGAAGCTCGGGGCCGGGCGCTCCGGCAAGAAGACCACCTCGGACAACGAGGTCGATCTGCTGCTGCGCCTGCCGGTGCCGGTGATCCGCATGGCGATGGGTCTCGCACACCTGGCCGATCGCCTCGGCCTCTTGCCGAAGGCGATGATCGACGCCGATCCGCTCTACGCGTCGGCGTTCGTCGCCAATCTGGGCTCGGTCGGCCTCGAGGGCGGGTTTCATCATCTGTGGGAACACGGCACCTGCTCGATCTTCGTGACGATCGGCCGCTTCCACGCGGATCCGGCGAGCGGACGCCAGCGCGTCTCGCTCGGCTACACCTTCGACGAGCGCGTGGAGGACGGTCTCTACGTCGCGCGCGGGCTCGAGCGCATCAAGGAAAATCTCGAGCACCCGGAGAAGCTCTAGGTTGGCAGCGAAGCGGCGCGATCTCTACGCGGTGCTCGGCGTCGCGCGCGACGCCGACGCCGACGCGATCAAGACCGCCTACCGCAAGCTCGCGCGCAAGTTCCATCCGGACGTGAACCCGGGCGACCAGAAGGCCGAGGATCGCTTCAAGGAGATCTCCGAGGCCTACGCGGTGCTCGAAGACACCGAGAAGCGCGCTCTCTACGACGAGTTCGGCGACGTCACGCTCGAAGCCGGCTTCGACGCAAACGCCGCGCGTGCGGCACGCCGCTTCGGCAGCGCAGGGCCCGGCGCGGGCGGCGGCGAGTTCGCGTTCGACCTCGACGACCTGCTCGGCGGCATGTTCGGCGGCGGACGCGCGCGCGGCGCGGGCCGCCGGCGCGCGGCGGCGTTCCGCGGCGAAGACATGGAAATCACGCTCGAGCTCGAGTTCCTCGAGGCCGCGCGCGGCACGACGAAACAGATCAGCGTCGCGCGTCCCGACGCCAGCGGACAGCCGCAGCTCGAGCGCGTCAGCGTGCGGATTCCGCCGGGCGTCGACGAAGG
>JALOQG010000502.1 GCA_025453505.1 Myxococcota bacterium
GAGCCCCGCTCCAAAGAAGTGATCTGCCTGCGCGATCGTGACGACGCGCGCCCGCGGCAGCTCGCGCGCGATCGAATCGAGCTCGGCGGCCGGTGCGATGCCGTCGCGCTCGCCCGCGACGATCCACACGTCGAGCGGACGCGCGGCGAGCAGCGTGCGATCGAGCATCGACGGCGGCGGCGCGACCAGCACCCGCGCGCGTACGCGCGGCGTCTGCGCGCTCGCGCGCACGGCCGCGGCGGCGCCGAACGAATAACCCGCCGCGACGAGCCGGCCCGACACCGATTCGGCGAGCTGATCGAGCGCGGCCGCGTAGTCCGCGCGTGCGTCCTCGGCGTCGCCGCTCGGACGACCCGCGCTCGCGCCGACCCCGCGCCAGTCGAAGCGCAGCGTCGCCAGGCCACCGCGCGAGAGCGCCCACGACAGCTCCGCCACGACGGGCGAGTCCATGCTTCCACCGTAGAGCGGGTGCGGAGGCGCGATCACCGCGCCGCCCGCGTCTTCGAGCGTCGGATCGGGCGCGACGTAGAGCGCGTCGAGCGCGAGTCCTTCGGCTGCATCTCCCGCCGGAATCGTGACCGCGCGCTCTTCGCGTCTCGCCATGCCGCTCCTCCGATCGGCTACGGTGGCGCATCTGCCAACGGGTGTCGCATGAAGAAGCTCGCGTACGAGGGCCGGTCGATCTCGGTGTGGCGCGAGGAAGTCTCGCTGCCGAACGGACGCACGACGCCGCTCGACATCGTGCGGCATCCGGGTGCATCGGCCGTGGTTCCGTTCGAGAGCGACGTCGACGTGCTGTTGATCCGCCAGTTCCGCCACGCGGCGGGCGGCACGATCTGGGAAGTGCCGGCCGGCAAGCTCGACGGTGAGCCGCCCGACGTGTGCGCTGCGCGCGAACTCGAAGAAGAAGCCGGCCGCCGCGCGGGCCGCCTCGTATCGCTCGGCAGCATCCTCACAACGCCCGGCTTCACCGACGAGCGCATCCATCTCTTCGCCGCCTTCGACATGACGCCCGTTCCGCTGCGGCACGAAGACGACGAGGTGATCGAGATCGTGCGCATGCCGCTCACGCGCGCGCTCGACATGGTGTGGAGCGGTGAGATCGACGACGCCAAGAGCGCGCTCGCGCTGCTGCACGCCGCGCGGCATCTGGGGCGCCTCGCCTGAGCGGAGATCTCGCCGCGCACCTCGGCGGACACCACCGCGACTTCGAGGAGACGCTCGCGCTGGTGAGGCGCGCCGAAGCGCTCGGCTATCGAGCCGTGTACGTCGACGGGGACGTGTCGATGCTGCCGTCGCGCGGCGATGCGCCCGTGCTCGACGGCTGGACCGCGACGGTCGGGTATCTCGCGAGCACGTCGCGCATCGAGATCGGATCGATCCGCCTCGTGCACCACTGGAACACGGCGCGACTCGCGCAGGCGATCGCGACCGTCGAGCAGATCGCACCGGGTCGGCTGCGTCTGCTGGCGGCGATCGGCGCGCAGGCGACCGACCGCCGCTTCGGACTGCCGTTCCCGCCCGTCGCCGAGCGCATCGCATGGCTCGACGAGATGCTCGGCGCGTTGCGCCGGCTCCTCGCTGGCGAGGTCGTCACGCTGCGCGGCGCGCACGTCGCGCTCGAGGACGCCTGCGTGCGACCCGTCCCGCGCGCTGGCCGCATGCCGATCGAGGTGGCGGGCGCCGGACCGCGCGTGCTGCGAGTGATCGCGCGTCACGCGGATCGCTGGGACCTCAACGTCCCGCCGACCCCCGCCCGTGTGCGGGAAGCGGTCACCCGACTCGCGGAGGCGTGCGCGGAGATCGGGCGCGATCCGGCGGAGATCGGGCGGTCGATGTGGGTCTTCGTTCGGCCGGGCGCGGACCCGGGCGATCCGGCTCTACGCGCCGAGCAGCGGCGCTGGAATCCGTGGTTCCGATCGCTGACGGACGCAGAACTGCAGGAGGCAGTCGTCGCGGGCCCCACGGGGGCGTGCCGCGAGCGGATCGCTGAGCTCCGCGAGCATCTCGGCATCGACCTGCCGGTGCTCGATCTCTCCGGTCTCGACCGCGAAGTCGCGGAAGCTGCGCTCGAACTGCTCGCCGGCGCATGACCGGGGGAAACCTGGTTCGTTGACCCGCGGGTCGGTCGCGTTTACGCTGGGATGACTGCGGGATGTCGCGCCCCTCCCGCGTTCGCCAAAGCGTTTCCGCTCCCGTTCCGTCCGAGCCTTGGGGGGCTCAGACGGGCCTCGCGGGGCACCGATGCGAAAGGCGGACACAGCGCCAGCCGCTGCGTGCGAGGAGGCAGGTTGTACGGACGCGGTTATTCGGGAGGTGGAGGCGGCCTGGGCTTCGGCCCGCCGGTCACGCCGCCCGTCATCAAGCAGATCCTGATCGCGAATGCCGTGGTCTACTTCGCCCAGATCATTGGACTCGTGGGGATGGTCTTCGCTGCCAGCCCCATCGAGTTCTGGAAGTCCGGATACCTCTGGCAGCCATTCACGTACATGTGGATGCACTCGCCGCAGAGCATGTTCC
>JALOQG010000503.1 GCA_025453505.1 Myxococcota bacterium
CGCCGCTCCGAAACCGCGAGCTGATCGTCCGCACGCGTCATCCCTCGGCCCGCCGATGCGTCGGCGGGCCGAGTCCTTCACTCGTCGCGGGCGGTAGATGGCAAACGATGATCGGCGGTTGCATCGCCGCCGCGCTGCCGCTCAGGGACTTCGAAGAAGATCGAGCGGGATCGGGTCGACGCTAGTGCGCCGCCGGCCGCGGCACCTCGCGGTGTACGAATTCGGCGAGGCGACGATGCCCCTCGCGGGTCAGGTGGCCGTCGCCGGCGAGGAAGCACTCCGGGCAGCCGGCGTAGATCGAGCGCGTCGAGAGCACGCGGAACTCGTTCTCGCGGCCGATCTCGGCGAGCAACGCGTGGAGCCGGTCCTGTGCCGGGATGGCTTTCGGGATCACTTCGTCGCCGAGATCGAGCAGCACGACCGAGAGTTCGATGCCTCGCGCGCGGGTGCGCGCCGCGAGGTCGCCGAGCACGCGGCGGTAGTAGTCGGCGACCGGCGCGAAACGCGCGTCGTCGAGGATCGCGACGAGCGAGGGATGCAGCGCGTCCGGATCGGGCGCCGCCGTCGGCGCGGGCGGCGCCTTGCGCAGACCCTCGTAGAGCCGCCACACGCGCAGGCGCCGGTACTGCTTGCGCAGGCCGTCGGCCTCGGGATCGCGCACACGGGCGGCCAGTTCCGCGTAGTCGAGGTGATCGATCTCCGGCGCGCCGGTGATCTGTTCGGGCTTGCGATACGCCGTCATGTCCTCGAAGTCGTTCAGGAACACGAAGAGCAGCAACTGCTCGGGCCGCAGCCGCGCGAGCGCGAGTCGCGCGAGCACGTACTCCTGGAAGAGCGTGTCTCCCTGACGCGCCATGCTGTAGGCGGCGCGTCCGTGCTCGCTCCGCAGGAAGTGCGCGACGGTCTCCTCTTCCTCCACGCCGTGTCCGTAGATCATCGAGTCCCCGAAGAGCAGCAGGCCGTCGCTCGCCGTGCCGGGCGGATTGCGGAAGCCGTCCGCATCGGTGCGATGCAGCCAGGCGTGGCCGTTCCAGTAGCCACGCGTCGCGAGTTCGGGGCGCATGAAGTTCATGCGCGTCTCCCGGTCGCGGAAGTAGATGCCGCCCGGGTCGTCGTGATAGGTCGAGAAGACGGCGTTGGCGAAACGCGCGCCGACGACGCCCGGTGCGAGCCGCAGCACGGCCTCGATGCTCGCGAGGCCGAACGCGAGCGACACGACGGCCACCAGCGCGGCGCCGGCGAGGCGTCGCCCGATGGAGCTTCGATGCGCCGTCCCGATCGTCGCCCTCATCGCGACTCGACTTCCTCGGCCAGCGGCCGCAACTGGATCGACACTTCGAAGATGCGGCCGCGGCGGACGCGTCGCACGGTGAACTCGAACTCGCCTTCGCGATGCACCACGCCCGGCTGCGGCGCGGAGTCGAGGCGCCCGAGCAGCCAACTCGACAGCGAGCCCTGCGCACCGTCGAGCGGCCGGCCGAGACGCGTCAGGACGTCGGCGACCGGAACCCCGCCTCCGACCATCCAGACGCCGCCGCTGAGCGCGTGGAGCATCCGCGGCAGGCGGTCGAACTCGTCCTCGAGCTCGCCGACCAGCTCTTCGACGAGGTCTTCGAACGTGACGAGCCCGATGGTGCGCTCGCCCTCGCGCACGACCGCCATGTGCACGTGCTCGTCGACGAAGGTCTTGAGCAGGTCGGACGCCGAGGCGTCGGGCGCGACGAAGTGCACCGGCCGGATGATTCCGCGCAGGCTCGGGTCCTGCGGGTTGACGTGCAGCGAGTACACCAGCTCCTTGAAGTTGACGTAGCCGAGGACGCGATCGGGATCCCCCGCCTCGCGGACGGGGAAGCGCGTGTGCGCCTCGAGATGCGCGGCGATGAACGCATCCTGCAGCGACTGCTCGGCGGAGAGGAAGGCGATCTGCTCGGAGGGAATCATCACGTCGCGGACGGGGACGTCGGAGAGCCGCGAGGCGCCCTGGATGATCTTCTCCTGGTGTCGGCCGATCTGGTTCGAGAGCCGCGCCATGCTCGCGAGCGCCGAGATCTCCTCGAGCGGCTGCGCAATCTCGGCCTCGTCGCGCCGGCGGCCCTCGAAGGGGCGGTTGATCCAGTAGATCAGCCGCAGGATCGGGCTGAATACGCGAACCATGCCGGCGAGCGGCGGGCCGACGATCGGCGCGAGCTCGCGGTTGTAACGGACGCCGAGCGTCTTGGGCAGGATCTCGGTGAACTGGAGCATCGCGAAGGTGAAGGCGAGCGAGAAGGCGGCGATCCATTCGTCGCCGTAGAGCGCGTCGAACTCCGCGCCGGCGAACGAGGCGCCCATGGTGTGCGCGGTGGTGTTGATCAGCAGGATCACCGCGATGGGTCTCTCGATGTTGGACTTGAAGCTGCGCCAGATCGCGCCGATGCGCGGTCGCCGCTGCGAGAGTTCGGCGACCTGGCTGGGGGTCATGCTCAGAAGGGTGGCTTCGAACAGCGAGCAGACCGCGGAGATCAGCAGGGCCACGGTCA
>JALOQG010000099.1 GCA_025453505.1 Myxococcota bacterium
TGTCGACAAGGAGAAGGCTCCGCACGGCTCGAGCGCGGAACACGCGGGATGCCGCAGCACCTCGCGGTGCGCGGGCAGGATGCAGGTCACCGCGTGTCCGCGCGCGACCAGCGCCCGCGCGAGCCCCCCCGCGGCGTCGCCGAGCCCGCCGGTCTGCGCGAGCGGCGCCAGCTCCCACGTCGCGAAGTGGAGGCGCAGCGGCTTCGGGCGCCGCGACGCGCGCGGAGCGCCCGCCTTCAATCGACGTCGAACTCGTCGCGCTGGCCGAAATCCTGGCGCGTCACGACCACCACGCCGCCTTCGCTGACCGTGAAGCGCGCGCGATCGGCCTCGGGGTCCTCGCCGATCACTTCGCCGGCCGGGATGCGCACGCCCTTGTCCACGATGCAGCGCGTGAGGCGCGCCTTGCGGCCGACGTCCACGCCCGGGAAGAGGATGCTGTCGTGCACGCTGGAGAAGCTGTTCACGCGCACGTTGTGGAACACGACGCTGCCCTCGACCTGCCCCCCGGAGAGGATCGTGCCGGAGCCCACGATCGAGTCGAGCGCCGAGCCGACGCGGTCCTTCGCCTCGTCCGCGAAGACGAATTTACAGGGACCGCCGCCCGAGAGAACGCCGCGGATCGGCCACATCTCGTTGTAGAGGTTGAGGCGCGGGTGCACCGAGACGAGATCCATGTTCGCCTCGAAGAACGAGTCGATCGTGCCGACGTCGCGCCAGTAGCCGCGCGCGTGCTCGCTCTCGCCGGGACAGAGCTGCGTCATGAAGTCGTAGGCGGCGACCTTCACGCGTTCGTGGGCGTGCGTGAGGATGTCGCGGCCGAAGTCGTGCGTGCTCGCCTCGAGCCCCGCGTTGCGGCGCAGTTCGTCGAGCATGATCCGGGTGCGGAACACGTAGTTCCCCATCGACACCAGCGTGTGATCCGGGTCGCCCGGGATCGCAGGCGGGTCTTCCGGCTTCTCGACGAAGCCGCGCACCCAGCCGGAGGCGTCCACGTGCACGCAGCCGAAGGCGCGCGCCTCGCTGCGCGGCACGCGCAGCGTCGCGACCGTGAGGTCCGCGCCCATCGCGCGGTGGTACTCGACCATCTGCGCGACGTCCATCTTGTAGATGTGGTCCGAGCCGAACACCAGCACGTCGGCCGGCTTCACGTCGCGCAGCAGGTCGAGGTTCTGGTAGATCGCGTCGGCCGTGCCGCGGAACCAGGTGGGACCGAGGTTCATCGCGGCGGGCACCGGCTCGATGAACTCGTCCACGACGGTGGAGGCCAGCGTCCAGCCGCGCGCGAGATGACGGACCAGCGAGGTCGCGCGGTACTGCGTCAGCACCTTGATGCGCTGGAAGCCGCTGTTCACGAGGTTCGAGAGCACGAAATCGACGAGCCGGTAGCGCCCGCCGAAATGCACCGCCGGCTTCGACCGCTCGCGCGTCAGCGGAAGGAGACGCTTGCCCTCTCCGCCCGCGAGCACCAGCGCCAGGACGTCCCGCACGCAACCCTCCGTGTCGAAATCATTGTATCGAGCTATCGGCCCGATCCATTGAGGGACCAGTCGTAGTCGAAGTAGGAAAGACGCGGCGACGGTCCGAGCCGGTCGATCGCCGCCGCCAACTCCGCGTCGGCGTGGCGGCGAATGAATGCCGGCACACCACCCGACGCCGCGAAATCTTCCTCGAACCATTGGAAGATCGACGAAACGCGCAGGCCGCCCGCTTCGACGCGCGCGCCCTTGTCGCGATTCGCGACGAATGCACGGGCCGCGGCGTCGAGTTGCGAGTCGAGCGTCTCGGGGCGGAACGGCTCGCGCGCGAGCGACGGGCACGACGTCGAGGCGCACACGATCGCCATGTGGATGCGCGGCTCGCCCATCGGACGCAGGATGTCGTGCTCGATCTCGTCGAGCGTCCGCATCGCACCCGCAGCGACGCCCGCGTCGCGCTTCCAGACCGGCCGCAGCAGCGAACCGACGTCCCGGATGCTGGCGATCGGTTGGTGGCGCGCCACGACGTCCATCGCGAGCACGTTGTAGGCGTCGATCCAGAAGGCGAGCCGCTCGTCGCGACGCGTCGGTTCCACCGCCGCCGCGAGGCCGTCGAGCAGACGCTTCCACTCCGGGTCGGACCCGAGCGCGGCGTAGTCCACGCGCGTGCCCACGACGTCGGCCACCGCGTGGGTGTGGCGTGCCAGCAGGTCCGCGTAGAGATTGCGATCGAAACTCATCGGGGCGATGCGCTGGGCGGCGGCCGCAGAAGACAAGACCCCTGCAAGCAACGCCACGGCCAGCCAGGCCTTCCCACGAATCGCACTCCTCCGGATCGTCATGGTCTTCGAGTTCGTCATGCCGGTTGGATGCCCCGTCAGCGCCGGCGTCGCGGGCACTCGTTCAGGCGGCGGCGTCCGCCGCGTCGCAGAGTTCGCGGAACGAGGCGTCGATCGCGCATACGAAGTCGTGCAGATCCGGGAACTGGTCCCAATCGCAGACGAAGCCCCAGTAGAGCCCCCCCGCGTACGAGAAGAGCGCGATGCCGAGACCCTGGGACGAGAAGAGCGGCACCATCGGATACGTCTCGGCCATGCGCGCGCCGAGCAGGTAGAGCGGGATCTGCGGACCCGGAACGTTCGTCACCACGATGTTCGCGGTGCGGTTCTCGAACGCGAGCCGCGACGCCATCGACGCCAGCGTCGGCGCCGTCCACTCCGATACGGAAGTCAGCAGCTCCGCGCCGAGCGCCTGCTTGGTCTCCTTGAGCTGCTTCGTGATCTCGCGCACGCGCTCGACGCGGCGCTGGGGGTCGAGCTCCGCGATCGGCAGTTTCGCGACCATGCCCGAGACGCGATTGCCGAGCGCGCCGCGCTCGTGGTCCGCGCGCACGCTGACCGGACAGAAGGCGCGGAAGTCCATCGCGCGCTGGCGGCCGATCGGGATGCCGCGCTGCTCGAGGAAGCGACCCACCGCGCCGGCGACGGTCGCGAGCACCACGTCGTTGACGGTGCCACCGAGGTGGTTCTTGACGCGCTTCACTTCGTCGATGTCGAAGCCGACCCAGTCGAAGCGGCGGTGCGGGCCGATCGGGCGGTTGAGCGGCGTGTCGGTGGCGGGCGAGAGCGCCGTGCGGATCGTCTCGCCGAAGGCGGAGACGGCCTCGGTGGCGCGGGCCGCCGCGCTGCCGGGATCGCGCACCGCAGCGCCGACGGCGCCGGCCATCGCGATCGGCACCTCGAAGCGACGCAGCACAGCGTCGCGAAGAAGCGTCCCTCCGCTCGGCGTCGGGTTCGGCATCCAGCGCGCCGCGGGCTCGAACTCCTTGTCGGGCGCGGGCGAGAGCAGGACGGCCAGCAGGTCCACGCCCGAGACGCCGTCCACCATGCAGTGGTGCGTCTTGCAGATCAGCGCGAAGCGGTCGTGCTCGATGCCCTCGACGACCCACATCTCCCAGAGCGGCTTCCCGCGATCGAGCTGCTGGGACATGATGCGGCCGCAGAGGCGCTTGAGCTGCCGTTCGTCGCCCGGCGCAGGCAGCGCCGTGTGCCGCACGTGGTAGTGGATGTTGAAGCTCTCGTCGTCCACCCAGACGGGGTGGTTCTCGACCGGGATGTACGCGATGCGCTGCCGGTAGCGCGGGATCCGGTGCAGCCGCGACGCGACGTAATCGCGGACCTTGTCGATGTCCACGCCACCGCTGGGCGTCGCGAGCGGCCCCTTCTCGAAGAGGAAGCAGCCCGCCACGTGCATGTGCGTATTGGAGCCCTCGAGGTCGAGGAAGCTCCGGTCCAGCGCGGAGAGGCGGTCGTAATGCATGCGTTCCCTTTTCCCGCCCCCATGGCGCAGGATGACCGAGATCGGGAAAGCGGCAACCGAGCGCCGTCATCCCTCCCGGCGCAGGCGATTCACCTCGGCGTGTGCGGCGCGCGACGGCTCGGGAAGACGGTGCCGCGGCGCCAGCCGCAGCGTCCACGCGCACGCGGTCGCGAGCGACACGCGGTGACCGACGGACACGTAGACCGGCGCGACGTCCGTCCGCGTGCGCAGCACGGTCCCGATCGTCTCTCCCTCGTGCACGAGCCGCGTGCGGCAGCCGCGACGCGCGCCGGGCTCGCGATGCGTCCCGACGAGGCGGCTCTTCGCGACGCCGATCGTCGGCACATCGAGCGCGACGCCCAGGTGGCACGCGATCCCGAAGCGGCGCGGATGGGCGCGCCCGTGTCCGTCGGCGATCACGAGATCGGGCCGCGCCTCGAGCTTCGCGAACGCTTCGAGCAGCGGCGGCAATTCGCGGAACGAGAGGTAGCCCGGCACGTAGGGAAAGCGCGCGACGCTGCGCGCGCCCACGCGTTCGACGAGCGCGCCGCTCGCGACGTCGAACACGACGACCGCCGCGAAGAGCACCGGCGAGAACCGGTCGAAGGAGACGTCGGCGCCGGCGACGCGCCGCACCGGGCCGAAGCGATCGACGTCCACGACGCGACCGCGCAGCCGTTCCTGGATCGCGCGGGCCCCGGCGACCGTCGGAACGTCGCTTGCGAGGCCGCGGTCCAATGCGACGTCAGTCGGAGAAGGCGTCGAAGAGCAGCTTGCCCTGGCGCTGCTTGTGGAGACGCATCGAGCCGCCGGCGGGCGCGGCAGCTTCGCGGCGCCCGGCGTAGCGAAGGCGGCGTCCCCGCGGCAGCGCGGCTTCGAGTCGATCCGAGACGAAGAACCACGGGCCCATGTTCTTCGGCTCTTCCTGCACCCAGACGATCTGCTCCGCCTGCGTGTACGGCTCGAGCGCTCGCGCGATGGCCGCGTCGTCCCACGGATACAGTTGCTCGACGCGCACGATCGCTGCTTCGGCCTGAGGTCGTAGAAGACCTTGCCGGAGCAGAAGAGGACGCGCCGCACGGACTCGGGCGCGGCCGCGCAGGCGAGATCGGGGATCACGGTCTGGAAGCCGCCGGTCGCGAGATCGCCCGGGTGCGAGACCGCACGCGGCGCGCGCAGCAGGCTCTTCGGCGTGAAGATCACGAGCGGCGCGCGGAAATTGCGGCGCATCTGGCGGCGCAACACGTGGAAGTACTGGGCCGGCGTCGAGCAGTTCACCACCTGCAGGTTGTCTTCGGCGCAGAGCTGGAGATAGCGCTCGATGCGCGCGCTCGAGTGCTCGGGACCCTGCCCTTCGTAGCCGTGGGGCAGCAGCATCGTCAGACCCGAGAGGCGGCCCCACTTCACCGCGGCCGACGCGACGAACTGGTCGATGATCACCTGGGCACCGTTCGCGAAGTCGCCGAACTGCGCCTCCCAGAGCACCAGCGTCATCGGATCCGCGACCGAGTAGCCGTACTCGAAGCCCAGCACCGCCGCCTCGGAGAGATGGCTGTCGTACACCTCGAAGCGGCCCTGGTTCGCGGACAGATGCGCGAGCGGCGCGTATTCGACCTCGCTGGTCTGGTCGACCAGCACCGCGTGTCGGTGCGAAAAGGTGCCGCGCGAGGAGTCCTGGCCCGAGAGCCGCACGTTGTAGCCCTCGAGCAGCAGCGTGCCGTAGGCCAGCGCCTCGGCGAAGGCCCAGTCGATCTCGCCGTCCTCGGCGATCGCCTTGGCGCGGCGATCGAGGAACGGCTTCAGCTTCTTGTGCAGCTCGAAGCCCGCCGGCGTCTGCGCGATGCGCTCGGCGACTTGCTGCAGGCGCTCGACCGACACCGCGGTCTCGACCGCCTCCTTCGGCGCGCGCCGGTCGAAGCCGGTCCACGGCCCGCGCGGTTCGTAGGGCTCGTCGGGGCCGGGCGGCTGCACCTTGATCGCGGCGAGCGCCGTCTGGAGCTCGTCGGAGAGCTTGCGCTCGATCTCTTCGGCGTCGGACGCCTCGAGCGCGCCGCTCGCGATCAACTGGTCGGTGTAGAGCCGGCGCACGGACGGGCGCTCGCGGATCTTCTCGTAGAGGAGCGGCTGCGTGAACGCGGGCTCGTCGCTCTCGTTGTGGCCGTGGCGCCGGTAGCAGACGAGGTCGATCACCACGTCCTCGGCGAAACGCTGGCGGTAGTCGAACGCGAGACGCGCGACGTGGACCACGGCCTCGGGGTCGTCGCCGTTCACGTGGAAGATCGGCACCTGGATCATCTTCGCGACGTCCGAGCAGTAGAGCGTCGAGCGCGTCTCGGCCGGCGTCGCGGTGAAGCCGATCTGGTTGTTGATGATCACGTGGATCGTGCCGCCGGTGGAGTAGCCGTTCAGCTTCGAGAGATTCAGCGTTTCGGGGACGATGCCCTGGCCGGCGAACGCGGCGTCGCCGTGGATCAGCAGCGGGACGACGCTGCGCCCGCGCAGGTCGCCGAGCATCAGCTGCTTGGCGCGCGCACGCCCCTCGACGACGGGGTTCACGGCTTCGAGGTGCGAGGGGTTGCCCGTCAGCGACAGGTGCACGCGCTGGCCGGCGCGCGTCCTGCGATCCGTCGAGTAGCCCTTGTGGTACTTCACGTCGCCCGAGCCGAACGGCGACTCGATGTCCTCGATGTCCTCGAACTCCGAGAAGATCATCTCGTAGGATTTGTCGAGCAGGTTCGCGAGCACGTTGAGCCGGCCGCGATGCGCCATGCCGAGCACGAACTCGCGCACGCCGTGAGCCGGCGCCTCCTCGACCAGCGAGTCGAGCAGCGGGATCAGGGACTCGGCGCCTTCGAGACCGAAGCGCTTCTGTCCGAGGAAGCGCGTCTGGAGGAAGCGCTCGAAGAGTTCGGAGGCGGAGAGGTTCTCGAGGATGTGCTCGCGCTCTTCGGCGTCGAGAACGGTCTTGTTGCGCGTCTCTTCGAGCCGACGCTGGAGCCAGGCCTTGCGGCCCGGATCCTGGATGTGCGTGAACTCGACGCCGACCTTGCCGCAGTAGGTCTCGCGCAGCGTCGCGAGGATCTGCTCGAGCGGCTGTACGGGCCCGCCCGGCAGATCGCCGGCGAGGAAGCTCCGCGACAGATCGTCGTGCCCGAATCCGTAGTGCGCCGGGTCGAGTTCCGGGAAGTACTTCGCGCGGCCGCCGAGCGGGTCGATGTCCGCCACGCGATGCCCGCGCGCGCGATACGAGTGGATCAGGCGCAGCGCGCGCGCCTGCTTCTCCGCTTCGCGCGCGTCGAGCGCGACGGGCGACGACGAGGGCCGGAAATACGCGGCCCACGCGGGATCGACGGAGCCCGGATCGATCGCGTAGCGATCGCGGATCTCCTCGACGACCGCGGCGTTGATGCCGAAGTCGGCGAGCGGGTCGATTCCGTTGCGGGGAGCCTCGGTAGGGGGGAGAGCCGAGGGTTCCGGTGGCCGGGCGCTGCCTTCGGACATCGAGCGCTGGATCCTCTTGCCTCGTGCGAGCGACGTCGCGCGGGAAGTCGAGATTACCCGACTGTCATCGGCAGATCCATGCGAGGACTGAGTGAGATCAGTCGGCGAGTTGCCGGGCGATGCGCTGCAGCTCGGCGCCGGCCTCGCCGACCCGCGCGAAGCGCTCGTCCGGGCGCTTGGCCATGAGGCGCAGGATCAGGGTCACGAGCGCCTCGGGCAGGTCCGGCGCCGCGGCACGCGGATCGGGCGGCGCGGTGTGCCGATGGTGGTACGTGACGTCGCCCGTCTTGAAGGGCACGTCGCCGGTCACCAGCTCGAAGAGCGTCACGCCGAGCGCGTACTGGTCGGCGCGCGGGTCGACGTCGTCGCCAGCGGCCTGCTCGGGCGCCATGTAGTACGGGGTCCCGCCGACTACGGTCGCTGCGCGCCGCACCTCTTCGGTCATCTTGGCGAGCCCGAAGTCCATGATCTTCACGACGCGATCCCGGGTGAAGAACAGGTTCGAAGTCTTGATGTCGCGATGCACGACGCCCTGCCCGTGCGCGTAGTCGAGACCGGCGCAGGCCTGGGCGCCCAGCCGCGCCGCATCGCGCGCCGACAGCTTGCCGCGGCGTCCGAGCAGATCGTGGAGCGGCAGCCCTTCGAGCAACTCCATGGTGAGGAAGTACTGGTCGCCTTCCTGCCCGGCGTCGAAGAGCGTGACGATGTTGCGGTGGTTCAGCGCCGCGGCCGCACGCGCCTCGCGCAAGAAGAGCCGCACGGCCGTCGGGTGGTTGCGCAGGTTGTCGGGCAATCGCTTGAGCGCGACGACACGCCCGAGCCGCTTGTCGCGCGCCTTGAAGACGACGCCCATGCCGCCCCGGCCGAGTTCACCGAGGATCTCGTAGCGGCTCTCTTCCGCGCCGGCGGGCGACTCCACGCCCCGCGCCAGCGTGAGGGCGGCGCGCGTCGCGCGCGCGCTCTCGGCGTCGCCGCGCAGCGTCTCGATGCGCGTGCTCGCGTCGGGATAGTGGAAATCGCGCGCGCGGATCGCCTCCCACGTCTGCACCGCCGCCTCGAAGAGCCCCGCCTGTTCCTGTGCCCGCGCGAGCTGCTCGACGGCTTCGAGCGGCGCCGTGTCGCCGCCGCCCACCTCCACCGCTTCGGCGAGCTTCTGGACCGCGAGTTCGTGCTCGCCGCGCTCGGCGAAGATGCGTCCGAGCATCTGGCACGCGCGCCCGTAGTCCGGATCACGCAGGTCGATCATCTGGAGATCGCGAATGGCGCGATCCGCGTCGCCCAGCTCGAGCGCGCTGCCGGCGGCCTCGAAGTGGCGCGCCAGCTTCTCGAGCAGCTCGCAGACCTTCTCGACGAGCCCGGCCCGGCGATAACACTCGAGCGCGTCGTCGTAGCGATAGGCGGTCTCGTAGTGACGCGCGGCGCGCACTACGTCGCCGGCCTCCTCCCACGCGGTGGCCGCCTTCTCGTGATTGCCGGCCTGCTCGTAGAGCTCCGCGGCGGCCCGCGGATCGACGTCGCCCGAGAGCAGCGTCGCCGCCTCCTCGAAGCGTCCGGCGCGCTGGAACGCGCGCGCCGCCTTCTCGGTCTCGCCGATCGACGCGAAGTGTTCGCCGCGCACGTTGGCGGCCGCCGTCTCCTGGCCGTTCTCCTCGAGCGCGTCGGCCGCGGCGGCGAGATTGCCGACCATGTACGCCTCGACCGCTTCGGGGCAGCCGTCGAAGACCCGGCAGCTCTCGTCCTGGAGGTCGAACGCGAGCGTGCGCGCCGCGCACTCGTCGATGCGGATCTGCCGCTCGAGCACGCGTCCGCCGGTACCGACCAGCACGCGGTGCACGCCGGGCGCGACGTAGAAGATGCTGCGTCCGCCGTGCGCGTAGCGCATGCTGTCCGGCACGCCGCGCAGCGCGACCTTCACCTTCAGCGGCGCGGTCGCTTCGCCGTCGAAGATCGACACCTCGATCGCCGCCTCCTGCGCGCGGAAGTCGAAGTCGAGGCGCGCCGTCTTGCCGCGTTCGACCACGACGACCTGCTCGGCGGCGTAGCTGCCGATCACGGCGTCGGTGCCCGGATCCTGGAGCAGGCCGTGCACCGTGACGTAGTAACGGCGCGCGGGCAGCCAGCGGAACGACGTCTCCTTGCCGACCATCGCGCGCTCGTAGCGGCCCATCAGCCGCATCTTCTTCAGGTAGCGGCGCTCCGCCTTGCCGCGCGCCGCGCCGAGATCCGCCTTGATGCTGCGCCGCGTGATGCGGATGCTGAAGAAGCCCTTGCCGAGCGATGCGTACTGGAGACCGACCTGGAGCTGGCCCCAGCCGCGCAGCAGCGGCAGCAGCGCGCCGATCGAGGCGAGCGACAGCACGATCAGCGCGGTCGGATTCCATACGCCGAATCGCGTCGCTCCGCCCGCGATCCAGGTCTGGTTGGCGAAGCGCTGCACCGCGAGCGGATCCGTGCCGACGCCCATGCGCAGCTCGACCTGGACGCCCGTCTCGCCCGCGGCCGTCTCGACGACGTCCACCCGCGCGAAGAACACCGCGTCCGTTCCGAGCGCGTGGTTCATGTGTGCGACCGCGGTCTCGTCCTCGGCGAACGCGCGCAACGCCGCCTGCTCGACGGCCGCGAGCTCGGTCGGAATCTCGCGCGGCGAGACGACTTCGAAGTGTGCGGCGAGCGCCTGCGCGATCGCGTCGCCGACGACTTCCACCGAGAGGCGCTTCGGCGCGAGGATGCGTTCGACGAGACCGGGCTCGCGCGCGCGCGAGGGCGCGAGCAGCGCGACGGCCCGCAGCCGCTCGCGGCGGCCCGGCAACTGCGACGGGAAGCTCGCGGCGAGCTCCTCCAGACCGCTGAGCGTCGCGGGCGATTCGGCCGTGGCCGCGGCGCCCGCTTCGGCGGGAACCGAATCGGAGGCGGTGATCTGCCGCAGCGTCGCGGCGCCGGATGCGTCGCCGCTCTGCTCGCGCAGCGCGGCGAGATCGCGCACGACGGCGGGATCCGCCGGCGCGAGCTGCATCGCGTGTTCGAGCGCGGCCGCGGCGCCGGCGACGTCGCCGCGCTCAGACCGGATCGACGCGACCTCGTGCAACAGCGCGGGATGCGGATCGCCGGGTTGCCCATCGAGCAGTGCGAGCGCCTCGTCGATGCGCCCCGAAACACGCAGCAGGCCGGCGAGCCTGCGTCGCGTCGGCGCGTCGCCGGGCGCGATCGCGAGCGCCTGCTGCAGCGAAGTCGTCGCCTGCTCGGTATCGCCCGTCTGCTGCGCCGCTTCGGCGAGCCCACGCAGCGGCTCGGGATCCTGCGGAGCGAGTGCGTGCGCGCGATCGAAGGCCGTGCGGGCACCGCTCGCGTCGCCCGTCACGAGCCGCGCCGAGCCGAGCGCCTGCCACACGGGAGCGTCGGCGTCGGGCTGCGCAGCGGCCGCTTCTGCGGGCGCGAGGGCGCGCTCGAAATTCCCGACGCCGGCGTGCAGCAGCGCGGCGGCCCGCTGCACGGGCGCGGCGAGCGCCGCATCGGATGCGGCCGCGCGGTCGAAGTTCTCCTGCGCGCGCTCGACGTCGAAGCGCAGCGCGTGCGCGCGGGCGAGCGACAGGTGCAGGGCGCCGCGCGTCGCGGGATCGAGCGCCGGCGTGCGCAGCGCGAGATCGAGCACCGCGGGCTCGGCGCCTTCGAGCAGCGGCGCAGCCTCGGCGACGCGGCCGAGCTGCACGAGAGCGCTGGCGCGCCCGTCGCGCGCGGCCTTCGAAGCCGGCTCCAGCTCGAGCGCGCGGTCGAAGAACGGGATCGCGCGGGCGGGCTCGCCGAGATCGGCGGCGGCTTCGCGGGCGGCCTGCACGAGTCCGGCGTCGTCGGGGTTCTCACCGAGCTGCGCGCGCAAGAGGAGGCGCGCGCGCTCGGCCTCTCCGCGCGCCACGTCGAGGCGCGCGCGTTCGCTGACGGGAAGCGTCGGCGCATCGACCGCCGCTTCGACGCGCGCGCGGAGCAGTCGAGCCCCGTGCGACCGGGTCCCGGCGAGCGCGCGGTAGGCGTCGGCGAGTCGTCCCGCTTCGAGAATCTCCGTCGCGCGACCGAGCGCCGCGAGCTCGGGCAGCGCGGGCACGGATGCGACGCCGCGTGCGACGCCGAGTCCCGCGAGCAGCCCGTCCACGGCGCTTGCGAGCGATGCGCCGAGTTCTGCGACCGACGCATCGGCGTGTCCCGCGGCGATCGCCGCACCGGAGGCGAGGTCGAGCAGCGCGATGCGCACGTCGGCACGACCGCGCGTCACGGCGAGTTCGAGCACCCACGCGCGCTCGGCTGCGTACGAGGAAGCGAGAATGCGAAGCTGATCCACGTCCGGCACGACGCGCGTCCGCTCGACGGGCAGCTCCGCCGCGAGCGCGAAGCCCGGCGCCGAAGCGAGGCCCGCCTCTTCGAGGCGGCCGCGCGTCCACTCCGCGGCTCCGCGCGCGAGCACGCGCGCATCCGCGTTCGCGACCGGGGGCAGCACGACGAGATCGGAAGCGCGGGCCCGCGACCCGGCGGATCCGGCCGCGAGCCCCAGCAGCGCGAGCGCGACGGCCAGCAGCCGTCGCACCGCACCGGAACCCGGACGCCGGAGATTGGTCCTCACCAGCGGTGGATCGGCACCCGCTCGCAGAGATTGAGGATGGAAGCAGCTAGCGCGGTCCCGGCGCCAGGATGGCGAGAACGATCAGCCGCTCGCTGCCGTCGTTGCGGATGCCGTGGGGAACGCCCTCCGGCGCCACCAGCATCGCGCCCGCCTGCATCGGCAGCGAGCGCCCTTCGAGCAGGAACGCGCCGCGCCCCGCGAGCACCTGATAGACCTTGTCCATTCCCGCGTGCGCGTGCAGCGCGTGCTCCTGCCCGGGCTCGAAACAGTTGAGGCCGACGAGCAGGCGCGACGATTCGAAGAGCGTCGCCTTGCCCATCTTGTCGGCGCGGAACTCCGCATGGGATTCGGGCCGGATCACGCTCGGATGTTCCACGTCGCGTCTCTCCTCTGCGAGCCGCCGATATACTGCCGCGATGCCGAAGTCGCTAGCCGATCTCGTCGCCGACGCGCTCACGACCGTGCGCGAGATCACGCCCGAGGAAGTGCGCGCGCTGCTCGATCGTCCGGATCGCGAGGGCTGGGAGATCGTCGACGTGCGTGAGGCCGACGAGTTCGCGGCAGGCCGTCTTCCCGGCGCACGCCTCTACCCGCGCGGCTTCCTCGAAGTGCGCGCCGACCTCGAGCACCCGAAGCGCGACCCCTGGCTCGCCGATCGCAGCCGCAAGCTCGTGCTCTACTGCGGCGGCGGCCACCGCAGCGCGCTCGCCGCACAGGCTCTCCAGCGGATGGGCTTCGTGAACGTCCGCTCGATGGCCGGCGGCTGGACGGGCTGGACGCAGCGCGGCTTCCCGAGCGAAACCGATTCGGGAACCTGACCGGCGTCCCTCGGTGCGAAGACACGCGCGAAGCCGACTTCCACCGCATTGGTTGCCCCGCCGAGGATGCTGATGGCGACTCGCTCCCCTACGAAACGGTCCTCGGAGCGAACGGCCTGGCTCGTCGCCCTCGCGCTGCTCCTCGCGATCGCTGCGTGGTGGCGCTTCGAAACGCTCGACCGACGACCGCTCTGGCTCGACGAGCAATCGACGGCGCGTGTGGTCGCAGGGTCGCCGGACCTCGTGGCGCTGTGGAACACGGGCAGCGCCGACAAGTACCTGCATCCCCCGCTCGCGTACCTGGGGCAATGGCTCGCGACGCGGGGAGCGCCGGAGCCGACGCCGTTCCGGCTGCGCCTGCCGGCGGCGGTCGCGGGGTTGCTCTCGCTCGCGCTGCTCGCCGCGCTCGGCGCCCTCGTGTTCGACGGCGCGACCGGCCTCGTCGCGGCGGGCCTGATGGCGGTCTCGATCTATCACGTGGACTACTCGCAGGAAGCGCGGCCCTACATGGCGGCGCTGGCGCTGACGCTCGGACACTACACGGCGCTCC
>JALOQG010000504.1 GCA_025453505.1 Myxococcota bacterium
GTGGTCGAAGGCCTGCTGCGCGATCCCGCCTTCGTGACGCGCGACCTGCTCGACCAGCTGCTCGTGTTCCGCCGCCAGGTGACGCTCTCGGTCGTCGAGCTGGCGGCGCGCAACCGCAACGATGAGCAGCTCGCGCGCGCGCGGCGCCTGCTCGAGCAGGAGGCCGCCGAAGGCGTCGATCCCGCGCGCGCGCTCGAGATCGATCTGCTCTGGAACGCACTGCTCGGCGAAGCCACGCACAACCTGCTCTACCAGCTCGTGACCAACCTGTTCACCAAGCTCGTCGCGCGGCTCGGTCCGCTCTACTACAACGCCGAGCGCGATCCGCAGCGCTCGATGACGAACCACCGCGATCTGCTCGCCGCGATCGAGGCGCGCGACAGCGAAGCCGCCTGCCGCATCGTCGGCGACATGCTCCGCTACAGCGAAGACCGGATCCGCGAGGCGGGCGAACGGCTCGAGAGCGCCGGCGTGATCCGTGCGACGGCGCCGCGCGCCGCCGGCGGGAGCGGCGCGTGATCGCCCGCGAGTCGTTGCGCTGGAACGGCTGGGGCCGGCTCGGCGAGTCGATGCACATGACGCGCACGCGCGAGGCCGCGCTGCTCGCCGAGCTGGGCCGGCGGCTCGGGCGTCCGATCGCCCGCGCGCCCGAACCGGCCGCGCTCGACTCGATCAAGCTGCCGCCGCCGAAGCTCGCGACCGACCTGCTCGCGCGCCTGCGCGCCGCGTGCGGCGAAGACGGCGTGCGCACGAGCGCGGTCGAGCGCATCACGCATGCGACCGGCCGCAGCCTGCCCGATCTGCTGCGCCTGCGGCGCGGCGAGCTCGAAGGCGCGCCCGAGGCCGTGCTCTACCCGCCCGACGAAGGCGCGATCGCCGCGGTGCTCCGCATCGCCGCCGACGCGCAGCTCGCGGTGATCCCGTTCGGCGGCGGATCGAGCGTCGTCGGCGGCGTCGCGCCGCGCTGCGCGCCCGGTCAGTCCGGCGCGCTCTCGCTCGACACGACGCGCCTCGACCGCCTCGTGCGCGTCGACGCAGAGAGCCGTACGGCGACGCTGCAGGCCGGCATCGACGGGCCGTCGCTCGAAGCCGCGCTCGGCGCGCGCGGCTGGACGCTCGGGCACTTTCCGCAGTCGTTCGAGCACTCGACGCTCGGCGGCTGGATCGCGACGCGCTCCGCGGGGCAGCAGTCGGACGGCTACGGCTCGATCGACGCGCTGCTGGTCGCAGTGCGCGCGGTGACGCCGGAAGGTGTCTTGCGGACGCTCGAAGTGCCGCGTTCCGCGAGCGGCCCCGAGCTGAGCCAGCTGCTGCTCGGCTCGGAGGGAACCCTCGGCGTGATCACCGAGGCGACGCTGCGCGTACGCCCGCGCGCCGCGCGCAACGACGAGCGCGGCATGCTCTTCCGCTCATTCGCCGACGGCGTGCGCGCCGTGCGGGCGCTCGCGCGTGCCGAGCTCGGGCTCGCGATGGCGCGCCTCTCCGACGCCGGCGAGACCGAACTCTCGCTGGTGTTGCGACACGACCCGGCGCGGCGCGTCGACCCGGTCGCCGGCGCGCTCTCGCTCGCCGAGCGGCTGGCGGCGCAGAAGGCGACGCGGGCGCGGTGCGCCTCGCGATGTTCCGCGCGCGGGCGCTCTTGCTGCGCCACGGCGGTCTCCCGCTCGGTCGCGGCCCCGGCAAGTCGTGGCGTCGCGACCGCTTCCGCACGCCGTACCTGCGCGACTGGCTGCTCGACCACGGCGTCGCGGTGGACACGATGGAGACGTCGCTGCCGTGGTCGCGCCTCGAGGCCGGTCACGACGCGATCGTGCGCGCGCTGCGCAGCGCGGCCGAGACGCACGCGGGAGCCGGGATCGCGATGGCGCATCTCTCACACAGCTACAGCGACGGTGCGTGTCTCTACTTCACCGTGCTGTACCCGCTCGACGCGAGCCGCGACGTCGAGCAGTGGACCGCGATCAAACGCGACGCGACCGAGGCGATCCTCGCCGCGGGAGGAACGCTGACGCACCACCACGGGGTCGGCGTCGATCACCAGCCGTGGATGACGCGCGAGAAGGGTGCTCTCGGCGTCGAGGCGCTGCGCGGCGTCAAACGAGCCGTCGACCCGCACGGGCTCATGAATCCGGGGAAGTTGCTGTGAGCGCATGGGGACTCGAAGAGCGGAGCACGGCGCTGACGCGCGCCGAGCGCGACGGCGTGGACGTGCTCGTCGTCGGCGGCGGCATCGTCGGCGCGGGGATCGCGCGCGACGCGGCGTCGCGCGGCCTGCGCGTGCTGCTCGTCGAGAAGGGCGACTTCGCGTCGGGCACGTCGAGCCGTTCGTCGAAGATGGTGCACGGCGGCCTGCGCTACCTCGCGCACGGACATCTCGCGCTCACGCGCGAGGCGTGCCGCGAGCGCGATCTGCTGCTGCGCCAGAACCCGAACCTCGTGAAGCCGCTGCCGTTCCTGTTCACGGCGTTCGAGGGGGGCAAGACGGCGGGCTGGCAGGTGCGTGCGGCGCTCACGGCCTACTGGGGCCTCGCGAACTTCCGCGCCTCCGCCCGCTTCCAGATGCTCTCGCGGGACGACGTCACGAAGTACTCGCGCGACTTCCGCCTGGACGGCCTGCTCGCGGCGGGCGTCTATCACGACGCGCAGGTCGACGACGCGCGACTCGTGATCGAGGTGCTCAAGAGCGCGCGGCGTCTCGGCGGCGAGGCCGTCAATCGCGCCGAGGTGACCGAGTTCCTGCGCGATGCCGGCGGTGCGCTCGCCGGCGCGCGCGTGCGCGACCACGACGACGGTCGCACGTTCCAGATCCGTGCCGCCGCCGTGGTCAACGCGGCGGGCCCCGCGATCGAGCGCGTGCGCGGGCTCGACGACGCGGCGACCCAGCGCAGCATGCGTCCCGCCAAGGGCGTCCACCTCGTGATCCCGCGCCAGCGCATCCACGCGCAGGGCGCCGTGTCGTTCGAGGCGCGCGACGGCCGCTACCTGTTCCTGTGTCCATTCGACGACGTCGCGATGATCGGAACGACCGACGACTTCACGGACGAGATCGACGAGCCGAGCGTCACCATCGAAGAGGTCCACTACCTCCTCGCCGCGGCGAACGACGCCTTCCCGCACGCGGGCCTGACGACCAACGACATCCGCTCCGTGTGGGCCGGCGTGCGGCCGTTGATCGGATCGGGCGACGCCGAGACGCCGCCGTCCGACGTGTCGCGCGAGTCCGAGATCGGCGAGTCGCCGTCGGGCCTGCTCTCGGTGGCGGGCGGCAAGCTGACCACGTTCCGCGCCATGGGCGAAGCCGCGATGGACCGCGTCGTGAAGCGGCTGCCGCCCGAGCGGCGGCGCGCGGCGGGTCCGAGCCGCACGGCGGAGCTGCCGCTGCGCGACGACGCCTTCGTGCGCGCCGACGTCGAGCAGGAGCTGCGCCGGCGCTTCACGCTCTCGCCGCGCAGCGCGGAGCATCTCGTGACGGCATGGGGCGCCGACGCGATCCCGCTGGTCGCGGAGGCGCCGGAGGCGTTGCGCCGGCCGATCGGCCGTTCGCGCTACCTGCTCGCCGAGATTCCGTGGGCGATCCGACGCGAGTGCGCCGGTACGCTCTGCGACGTGCTCGAGCGCCGCGTGCGGCTCGCGCTCTTCGCCGAAGGGCAGGGGTTGCCGCAGCTCGCGCGCATCGTCGAAGTCGCCGCGCAGGCGGCCGGCTGGGACGCCGATCGCGCAAACGCCGAAGCCGTCGCGTACGCCGGCGCCGTGCGTCGCCGCTACCAGATCGTCGCGTCCGCCGGCGCCGCCGAACGCGCGGCATAGCACCTCGTACTCGCTAACGTCCGCGCCGTGCGACGCACCCTCGTCATCGTGAATCCGACCAGCGGCGGTGGCGCGACGGCGCGTCGCTGGGCCGCGATCGAGGCGAAGGTCAAGGACCAGCTCGGCGATCTCGACGTCGAGCGCACGCGCGGCCCGCGCGACGCCGAGCGCATCGCACGCGAGGGCGCACGCGCCGGCGCGGAGCTCCTGATCGCCGCCGGCGGCGACGGCACGGCGAGTGATGTCGTCGCAGGCGTGCTCGG
>JALOQG010000505.1 GCA_025453505.1 Myxococcota bacterium
CACGATGCCGCATGTTACCGAACGCCGACGGGCGTCTCGTCCGCGCGGAAGCGATAGAAGTAGTGCCCGTCGCGGAAGCCGTGCTCGTCGAGCACGTGGTGGATCACGCCCCGCTCGACCAGGCGCTGGCCGAGCGCGATCGCCTCGTCCCGGGTCAGCCCTTCCTGCCGCATCAGCCATTCGACGGCTTCGCGCCCGACGAAGCTCCGCGGGTGGCGCGCGAGCAGGCGGCGCCGATCCTGGATCGGCACACCTTCGGGGCCGTGCAATCGCACCGCGACGGCGTCCAGCTCGGCGTCGCTCCACTCGGCGAACTCCAGCACGGGGTCGTCGACCGGCTCGGCGACGCTGTCGAATGCGCGAGCGTCCGGCGCGTCGTCCGGCGCCACCCGCCGCGTCGCTGCGTCGAGCAGGCGGTCGAGCTGGGGCGTGCGCAGGTGCAGGTCGCGCTGCGGGAACGGCACCTGGATGCCATGCCGGGCGAGATTCGCGAGCACGCGGAAGTTGAGGTCGCTCACGAGCGTGATCTGGTTGCGCGGGTCGCAGGTCCACACCAGCAGCTCGAAGTCGAGTGCGCTCTCGCCGAAGCCGCGGAGCTGCACCTGCGGGCGCGGGTCGCGCCGGACCGCAGGGTGCGCCGCGGCCGCCTCGAGCAGCGCCTTGCGCACGCGCGCGACGCTCGACCCGTACGCGACGCCGACGGGCACGTGCACGCGCGAGAGCGGATTGCCGTGGCTCCAGTTCACGACTTCGTTCTCGAGGAAGCGCGAGTTCGGCACCAGGATCGCCACTTCGTCGAGGGTGCGAATCTCGGTGCTGCGTCCGCCGACGCGGATCACGGTGCCTTCCCATTCACCGACGCGTACGAAATCGCCGGGCCGGATCGGCAGCTCGAGGTTGATCAACAGACCGCTGAAGAAGTTGTTCGCGATGTGCTGGAGGCCGAAGCCGATGCCGACCCCGAGCACGCTCGCAAGGATCGCGATCGAGCGCAGATCCACGCCGTAGGCCTGCAGCACGATCAGCGCGCCGAAGCCCGCGAGACCGACGCGCAGCAGCACCGACACGGCCTCGCGCAGACCGCTCTCGACACCGGCCGGTGCCAGGACGCGGGTCTTCAGCAGAAAGGCCGTGCCGCTCGCGGCGAGCCACACGCCCGCGAGCAGGGCGGGCAGGCGCAGCAGATCGAGTCCCGAGTAGCTGCGTCCGTCCTGCACGAGCAGCGGCGCCTGCAGGCTCATCGCCACCAGCCGTGCGGTCGCATCGCGCACGGCGTGCAGCACCTCGATGCGGTCGGCGAGATGCGCGAAGACGGCGATCCAGAGCAGCACGCGGAGCGCCACGCCGGCGACGTCGCAGAGGCGTCGCGCCGGCAGCGGCGCGCCGGGCGCCGCGTCGCGCCGCCGCGCGATCCACACCGGAATGCGCCGCGTCGCGCGGCCGATCGCCCAGTGCAGCGCGGCGGCCGCGACGCCGATCGCGAGCGCGTAGGCGATCACGCTGCGCGTTCGTCCGCGAGCACGACGCGGTCGAGGCGCAGCACTTCGCCCAGCGACCAGGCCTGGAAGGGACAGCCGCGCGGCGCGTGCGGCGGCTCGGCGTCGGCGATCTCCGACACGTGGCCGAGACCGGCTTCTTCGAGGTGCGCGACGAGCGGCGCCACGAAGCGGCGTCGCGCTTCCTGCTTCGCGCCGGGAGTGGCGCCGCGCACGCGCAGCCACGCTTCGACGAAGGGCCCGAGCAGCCAGGGCCACACGGTTCCCTGGTGATAGGCGCCATCGCGTTCGCGCACGCCGCCCTCGTAGTGCGCGACGTAGCCGGGCTCCCCGGGCGCGAGCGAGCGCAGGCCGAGGGGAGTCCAGAGCCGCGCTTCGACCGCATCGACGACGCGTCGCGCGCGCTCGCCGTCGAGCAGCGCGATCGGCAGACCGCCGACCGCGAGGATCTGGTTCGGGCGAAAGCGCGCGTCCGCAACGCCGCTTACGTGATCGACGTCGACGCAGTCGAAGAGCGCGCCGGCGGCTTCGTTCCAGAAGCGCGCTGCGAACGCCCCGCGCGCGCGCTCGGCGAGGACGCGCCACGGCTCCGCGCGCCGGCCGGCGAGCGCGAGGGCGTTGATCCAGAGCGCCTGCACTTCGACCGGCTTGCCGCTGCGCGGCGTCACGACGTGGTCGCCGATCTTCGCGTCCATCCACGTGAGCTGCACGCCGGGCTCGCCGGCGGCGAGCAGGCCGTCGGCGTCGCAGCGGATGCCATGGCGTGCGCCCTTGGCGTAGCCCTCGAGGATCGCGTCCACGGCGGCTTCGAAGCGCGCGCGATCGGCGGCCGCGACGTCGATGCCCGCGCGGGCCGCGGCGTCGAGCCACTCGTGGCCCGCGACGACGTACCAGAGCGAGGCGTCGACGGCGTTGAACTCGGGCGCGTCGCCGTGATCCGGAAAGCGATTGGGCAGCATGCCGTCCGACACGCTGCCCGCCCATTCGAGCACGATGCCGCGCGCGAGGTCGAGGCGGCCGGGCGCGCGAGGTCGAGGCGGCCGGTCGCGAGGCACAGACCGCGCATGGCGAGGAAGGTGTCGCGGCCCCAGTCGGTGAACCACGGATAGCCCGCCACCAGCGTGTGGCCGGCGCCGCGCCGCACGACGTAGGCGTCGGCGGCG
Source organism: Myxococcota bacterium (assembly GCA_025453505.1). Taxonomy (GTDB): domain Bacteria; phylum Myxococcota_A; class UBA9160; order UBA9160; family PR03; genus PR03. Next base: position 2,660 of record JALOQG010000505.1, read on the forward strand.
CGATCGAGCGGGGTCGCGAAAGCCGCGCGGCGCGCATGCTCGGCGTCGCGCAGTGACTCGAAGCGCTGCGCCGCGGGCTCGCCGCCGCCGAGCACGGCTTCGTGTCCGCCGGCGGCGAGCATCCACACCGCATCGCCTGCGGCGAGATCGAAGACGAGCTCGCCGGGCGAGGCACAGTCTTCGCTCCACTCGAGTCCGCGCGCGCGCTCCTCGTCGTAGCGGAAGCCGCGATACCAGAGCGGCGCGTGCTCGTAGCGGCCGTTCGAGCGCGACGCGATCGCCGGAATTCCGTCGTAGGGCCGCCACACGAGCGCGTCGCCGTGATCCGGAAAGCGATTGGGCAGCATGCCGTCCGACACGCTGCCCGCCCATTCGAGCACGATGCCGCGCGCGAGGTCGAGGCGGCCGG
>JALOQG010000506.1 GCA_025453505.1 Myxococcota bacterium
AGCGGACGCAGTCGTGTGTCGTAGCGAACGCCGGCGGCGTAGAGCGGCTGCTCCCCCTCGTAATCACGGCGCACGAGACGATGCGGCGCGAGGCCGTCGACGCGACGTCCCGCGAGATCGTGCAGCGGAAGCCCGAGCAGAGCCTCGACCAGAACGCCCGCGCGATCCACGATGCCTCCGCCGACGAAGCGACCGCTCGCGAGCACGAGCGCGTCGCACGGGAGTGTCTCCTGGCAGCCCGCGAGTGCGACACCGCGTGCGCGAGCGCCCGCGATCTCGACGCGTTCCACGCGATTGCCGCTGCGCACCGCGACGCCCGCGCGCGCGAGCGCGCCCTGCAGCGCGACGTCGAGACGAGCGCCGGCGAGCGCGAGCGGCGGCGCGCCGACCAGTTCCGCAGCGCGACAGCCCGCCGTCGCTTCGACCCAGGCACGCGTGCCCGCGCGCGGGTCGAGCCCGAGCACGGGCGGGAAGAGCAGCACGCGCCCTTCGGCCCCGAGTCCCGCAACGCTCGCGCGGAGCGCATCGCGCGCGGCCTCGCCGTCGAGCGCGCGCGCGAAACGCGCCGGCGAAGCGACGAGCGCGCGCAGCGCATCCGGCAGCACGAGCCGGGCCACGCCGAGACCGCGCGACGCGAGACCCAGGGCCGCGAACTCGGCGGCCAGCACGCGCAGCGCGGCGGCCGCCTCGAAACCGGGAACACCCGGCACGTCGACGATCGCGACGTCCTCCGCTTCGGCGAGATCGCCTTCCCCCGGACCCGAGAACGCGTGGTCCGCCGCGCGCAGCGAGCCGTGCACGTCGGCGAGCCAACGCACCTGTTCGAGCGAGCCGAGCACGCGCAGGCCCTCCGGCGCGAGCCAGGCGTCGAGCGCGGCGACTGCCTGCTTCACCTCGTCCTCGGGTGCGCGGGCGCGAAACAGGGTGGCGTAGGGATGCGCAGGATTCGCGAGCGCGACGGCGCGCACGCGACCGATCGGTGCGAGCAGACGTCCCGTCGCGAGGTCGCGCAGCGGCAGTCCGCCGCGCCGCAGCGGCGACGCCGCGGCGACGTCGAGCGTGCCCCAGCCGAGCGCCGTCGCGCCCGGGGCCGCGCGCAGCAGCGTGACCTCCGCCCCGCGCGACGCGAGCTCGAGCGCTGCGACGCTGCCGGCGAGCCCGCCGCCGACGACGACGGCCTTCACGCTGCGAAGCCGCGCGCCGCGAGGAACGCGAAACGATGAATCTCCATCGCGGCCAGATGATCGCCCGCGAGCGCCGGCGCCACCGCGCGCCAGCGCTCCTCGGCGAACGCGCGCAGCTCCGCGAGCCTGCGCTCCGCGTTCCAGTCGAGCGCGTCGGCGAGGATGCCGGCGGCGGCCGCCGCGCAGCCCGCGCCCTGGCACGCGCCGACGCCGAGTCGCACGCGCAGACTGCAATCGGTGAGGCGCCGCACGCCCTCGCGCCGCGCGACGTGACGCAGCTCGGCGTCGAGGACGGGCTCGCAGGCGCAGGTCGCGCGCGGCGGCGTGGCAGCGCCCTGCTCCGCGTCGTGATCGGCGAGGACGGCCGCGGTCCGCGTGCCATGACGAAACCCGAGCCGCACCACCGCGGCGGGTGGCGTGCGGAAGCGGCGCGCCGTCGCGAGCACGTCGAGCGTGCCGTCGCCGCCCGGCAGGGGCGTCGTCGCCGTGCGACACGGATCGGACACGCCGATCGCCGCGCAGAGCCGATCCGCCGCGTCTTCCGCCATCAGCCGGTAGGCGGCGAGCTTGCCGCCCGCGATCGTGAACAGGCCCGGAGCGCCGTCGTGCGCGTGATCCCGCACCTCGTAGTCGCGCGAAAGCTCGTCCTCGGTCTGCCCGAAACCCCAGAGCGTCGGCCGCACGCCCTGGATGGTGTGGATCACGCGATGCCGGCGGATGTCCGGAATCGAGCGCTCCATCGCCTGCAGCACGTAGGCGACCTCGTCCTCGGTGGTCTCGATGCGGTCGAGGTCTCCGTAGAAATCGTCGTCGGTGGTGCCCGCCATCGCGTTCTGCTCGTGCGGAAACGTGAACATGTCGCGACCGTCCACGCCGCGCGCGTAGATCGCGAGGTTCGACACGCGCCGCTCGAAGACGAGGTGGATGCCCTTGCCGGGACGCAGCCGGACTTCGACGCCAGCGAGCGCGGCGAGCTGCGGGACCCACGGTCCGCCGGCGTTGATCGAGACGTCCGCGCGGATCTCCGCGCTCTCGCCGGTGATGCGATCGCGCACCCGCGCGCCGACGACGCGTCCATCGGGCTCGCGCAGCCACTCCACGAGCTCCGTGTGGGTCCGGACGACGGCGCCGCGTTCGGCGGCGTCGAGCGCGTTGACGGTGGTCAGCCGCGCCGCGTCGACGCCCCATTCGTCCAGCGTGAACGCGCACTCGATGCGCGACGAAAGAGCCGGCTCGAGCGCCAGCGCCTGCTCGCGCGTGAGGCGCGTGTGGGGCCGCCCGTTCTTGAAGGGCTGGAAGCGGTCGTACATCTCGAGCCCGACCTCGACGAG
>JALOQG010000507.1 GCA_025453505.1 Myxococcota bacterium
GCTCATCGACAACATCGAGGCCTTCGTCAGGGGCGAACCGAGGAACGTCGTCGCAATGCACCCGGGACCGACGCCAGCATCCATCGCGGGTCTTCGTGGCTGCTCGTCGGGCTGATCATCTGCCTGACCTGGATCGCCTATTTCCCGATCCTGGGATTCGGCTTCACGGACGTCGATGCGTTCACGTTGATCGAAACGGGGCGCGTGCACGGTCTCGACGATCTGTGGGACGTGCTCGCCCGCCCGCTGATGCAGGGCGAGATGATCAACGCCAACTACTACCGTCCCGTCACGAGTCTCTCGTACGGGCTCGACGAGCTCCTCTGGGGCAACGATTCCTTCGGCTTCCACTTGACGGATCTCGTCCTGCATTGTCTGAACGCGGTTCTCGTGTTCGGATTCGTGCGGCGCTTGTGGCTGAGCACGGGAGGCGAGCAGGGACGGCCGCTGCTCGTCGCGACGTTGGCGGCGCTGCTCTTCGCGCTCCATCCGGTCAACGTCGAGGACGTCCCTGCCATCGCGCGTCGCGCGGAGCTGCTCGTCACGGGCTTCCTGCTCGCCTCGGGCTGGTGCGTACTGGTGGCCGATCGCAGCGGATCCGCATGGGCGAAGGCCGGCGCGTTGCTCGCCGCGGGCCTGTGCATGCTCTCGAAGGAGACCGGCTTCGTGGCGCCGGCGTTCGCCGGCGTGATCCTGTTCTGTGTGGAAGAGCCGCGTCCGGTCGGCGCGCGGCTGCTGCGAACCGGCGTCCGTCTGGCTCCATTCGCGTTGCTGGCCGTGGCGTCGTTCCTCGTCCGCCACCGGGTCCTGAACACGATCGGCTGGTACGGCGATCGCAGCCTGGCCGATCTGCTGGAGCGTCCGTTCGACGAACTCCGCATCCACGCGTTCGGGCTGGGCCTGGGCGGTGTCTCCGATCTGTGGCCTCCGATCCGGCGACGCCTGGAACCGCTGCGCCCGTTCGCGGCGTGGCTCTACGTCGGCGGGCTGGTCGCCTTCGCGGCACTCGCGCTGCGTCTCCTCCGCGCCTGGCGGCACGCGACCCACGAGCAGCAGCAGCGACTCCGGCCCTCGACCCTGCGTGGTGCGGTGCTCGCGGTGCCTCCGGTGCTGCTCTTCGGCCTGCACCTCGCTGCGCCGTACGCTGCCCGTTACCTGTACGCGAGCACGCCGTTCGTGGCGGCGGGGATGGCCTGGGGGCTCGTGTACGGTCTGCCGGCGGCGTCGAAGCAATCTGCACCGCGACGCGCGCTCGCGACCCGACTCGCGTGGGGCCTGCTCGTGGTCTGGGCCGCATCGCTGGTGTTCACCGGACCCCTCGTCTGGAAGCGCGGCCTCTACAAGTGGGAGCGCAGCGCCGCACTCGGCGATGGCATCCTCTCGGACATCGAGCGCCTCGCCATGCAGGAGCCTGCGCCGGATCGACTGTTCCTGCTGAACGTCCCCTGGTGGTACGACGGCAGCGGCGTGCCGATGCCCGACACTCTCGTGCTACTCGAGCACTCGATTCGCTCGTGGATCGAGCTGACGCATCCCGACTGGGACACCGACGTCATCATTCCGACCTATCTGATGTTGATGACCGCTCACGAGGTCGTGGACTCTTCCGTCCGCGTGCTTCCTGAGAGCGAAGCGGGCAAGATGGCGGCATCTCCCGCGGGCTCGCTGATCCTCGAGGCGACGGTGCCGCGCAGCGATGGCCGCGTGACACCATTTCCCTGGGAGCGGATCCGGCCGGACGCCTTCGAAGGCACGGTGTTCCGTCCGCTGGGAGCGGGATTCGGCGAACGGCTGCTCGTGGAAATTCGGGAGCCGCCGGCCGACGGCGACGTGGTGCTGATCTACGAGCGGGGCCGTCTCCGGCGGGTCGATGGGTCGGACTTCGCCCGGATCTTCCGCGCCACTCCGCGCTGACTCGCCCGCCGCCCGCCGCTTCCGGCGCGCGGCGATGCAACGGAGACCCCTTCGAGTTCGTCGACGAATCCGCGCAGGCGCCCGATCGCGGCGGGCAGATGCGCGAGGAAACCCATGTGGCTCGACGGATACCAGTGGATCTCCGGTTCGCCCCAGCGCCGCCACATCTTGCGCACCACCGACGCGCGGAAGAAGTGATCGTCCTTCGCCGCGAACAGGCAGATCCGCTCGCGCGGGATCACGGGTACGAGCTCGTTCCATCCCATGCGCTGCGTGAACGCGCCGAAGTCGCGCGGCGACCAGCCGAAACGCCTCAGATCCTCGCGCATCGCGCCGAGCACGGGGGCATCGGCGACGAGCGCGCCGAGATCCATGTGCGCGATGAAGGGCGCGGAGAACGCGAAGCCGGGCTCGAGGCACGTGAGCGCCGCGGCGAGCGCGCCGCCGAGCGAGAGGCCCGCGATCCCGACCGGCTGCGGCGACTCCTTCCGCATCACCGCCAGCAGCGTGCGCGCGTCGAGGATCGTCTGGCGCAGCGACTCGACGCTCCGCACCACGTCGGCCGTCCAATAGAGTTCGCCGTCGAAGCGCGAGTGGCG
>JALOQG010000508.1 GCA_025453505.1 Myxococcota bacterium
ACCATCGCGGAGCCCGTCTTCCAGCTCGGCCAGCTGGTGTTCGGGATCGGCGTCCTCGCCGCCGTCGTCGCACCCCGGCTCCTGCCCGGGGCGCCCCACACCCCCCCCCCCGTCGTGATCCCCGGCGCGGCCCGCGCCGGACTGCGCAGCGCGGGGCTCGCGCTCGTGCTGGCGGCCGCGACGCTCGCCGTCTCCTTCGTGCGTCACCCCGTGGGCCTCGAGGCGGAAGCGCACTACGAGCTCCTCTTCTGGGGCGTCGGCCACGTGCTCCAGCTCGTGAGCGTGATCGCGATGGTCTCCGTCTGGATCCTGCTGCTCCACGCGGCGACGGGCCGGGCCGTCGTCGACGGCCGCAGCGCGAGCTGGCTCTTCGCGGGCCTCCTCGCGCCGTGGGCGATCGCCCCCGTGCTCGCGCTCCAGGGCACCTGGAGCCCCGCCTACCGCGGCGGCTTCACCGACCTCATGCGCTGGGGACTCCTGCCGATCGTCTCGATCTTCCTGGTTCTGGGGGTGCGGGCCCTCGTGCGGGCGCGGCGCGAGGGCGGCCCGGATGCGGCGCGGCTCTCCGACCCGCGCGTCGCCGCCTTCCTCGTGAGCGCCGCTCTCACCGTCCTCGGCGCGTTCCTCGGGGCGATGATCCGCGGCTCCACGACGGTGGTGCCCGCGCACTACCACGCGTCGGTCGGCGGCGTGACCGTGGCATTCATGGCCGTCACGTTCGTCCTGCTCGAGCCGTTCGGCGTGCGCCTGCGCGGCGGGCGCCTCGCCCCCGCCGCCCTCTGGCAGCCGATCCTCTACGGCGTCGGCATGGCGATGTTCGCCGCAGGCTTCGCCACCGCCGGCGCCCACGGCATGGGCCGCAAGCTCTACGGAGCCGAGCAGGCCGCGCGCGGCGTGGGCGAGACGGTCGGCCTCGCGGTGATGGGCCTCGGCGGCTTCGTCGCGATCGCCGGCGGGCTGCTCTTCCTCGGCGTGCTGGCCGCGTCCCTCTGGTCGCGCAGCGCGATCCGTGAACGCGTCGAAACGGAGCTCGTCGCGAGCTCGTGGAGGTGGAGCCATGACACGAAGCACCGATGACCGTCACTGGATCCAGAGGTTGATGGACAACCCCTGGCTGCTGCTGGCCCTGGGGGTCGGCATACCCACCGTCTCCTACACGGTCTGGGGCTGGCTCGAGCTGCTCGCGCTCCCCAAGGCAACGCTCCCGTAGCGTGGAGGACTCCGACACATGAGCATCCACACACCGCCGGCGGACTGGTTCAAGGCTCCGCACGGCGCCGAACGACTCTGGATCGGACTCGCCCTGGCGTGGTGCATGGTGATGTTCGTCGCCATGCCGTACTGGCACTTCTACGGCAAGCAGAACAGCACGGGCGAGGGCTACCGCGTGGAGCCGCGCGAGTTCAGCGAGCGCGTGGCGAAGTTCGTGGAGACGAACCAGGTGGGCGAGATCCAGGGGATCCCCGTCGTCGAGCCCGCGCCGGGCGGCGACGCCTACCTGCGCGCGCAGATGTGGGCCTGGTATCCGATCCTCAAGCTGCGCAAGGGCCAGACCTACCGCGTCCACATCTCGTCGATCGACCTGCAGCACGGCTTCTCGCTCCAGCCGCTCAACATGAACTTCCAGATCCTTCCCGGATACGACCACGTGCTCACCCTGACGCCGACGAGCACCGGCGAGTTCTCCATCGTCTGCAACGAATTCTGCGGTGTCGGGCATCACCTGATGACCGGCCGCATCCTCGTCGAGGAATAGGAGGCCGAGATGTCGAGCACCTCGATCACCGCCGACGGACTCCCGGTCGGCGCGTCCCAGCCGCCCCGCGGCAACCACCCGGCCGGGCGCATGCGCTCGTGCGACACGACCGGGCTCCCGATCTGCCTCGACGCCCAGTTCTTCGTGCGCTGGCACGCGGTCGCTGCGGTGGTGTTCCTGCTCATCGGCGGCGTCGGAGCGATCCTGCTGGGCCTCACGCGCTGGCCCGCGGTGCACCTGCTGCCGGTCGACTGGTACTACCGGATCCTCACGCTGCACGGCCTCAACATGCTGATCTTCTGGATCCTGAGCTTCGAGGTCGCGATCCTCTACTTCGTCGCCACGACGCTGCTCAACAGCCGCCTCGCGTCGATCAAGTGGGCCTGGGTGACCCTCGGGCTGATGATCGGCGGCGGGATCCTGACGGACGTCATGATCCTGCGCGGGACGAGCGACGTGCTGATGACGTCCTACGTGCCGCTCCAGGGCCATCCGCTCTTCTACGTCGGGCTCATCCTGGTGGCGGTGGGCGCGCTGATCGGCGTCTTCAACTTCTTCGGGACGCTCTACATCGCGAAGCGCGACCGCACCTACGAGGGCTCGGTGCCGCTCGTGGTGTTCGGCGCGACCGCGGCGGCGATCATCGCGGTGGTCACCCTGCTGCACGGCGCCGTGGCGCTGATCCCCACGCTGCTCTGGGTGATGGGCTGGATCGGGCAGATCGACGCCGCCTGGTACCGGATCACCTGGTGG
>JALOQG010000509.1 GCA_025453505.1 Myxococcota bacterium
GAATCGCGCAGCGACTTCGAGAGCAGCCACCAGTTGCCCCAGCGCGCCGTCTCCTCCGGCACGAAGGGAAGCTGGAAGTAGGTCCGATACCAGGAGGTCGTCTCCTCCTCGCTCTTCGGCATCAGCAGCTCGACGTCGGGATGCGGCGTGTCGAGCACGGCGAGCTTGCGCACGCGTTCGGGGTGGCGGATCACGAGGTTCCACGCGACGCCGCCGCCCCAGTCGTGCGCGACGACGAAGGCGCTCTCGTGGCCGAGCGCGGCGATCAGGTTCGCGGCGTCGTCGCCGAGGCGATCGGTGTGATAGGCGTCGAGCGCGTCCGGCTTGTCGCTCTCGTTGTAGCCGCGCTGGTCGGGCGCGATCACGCGGAAGCCGGCCGCCGCGAGCGGCGGGATCACGTCGCGCCACGCGTACCAGAACTCGGGGAAGCCGTGCAGCAGCAGCACGGGCGGCCCGTCCGCCGGGCCGGCCTGCACGACGTGCAGCGAGACGTCGCCGACGTCCACGCGCGACGCCTCGAGCGGAATGCCGAGTTCGCGGCGCGCGACCTCCACCGCATCGAGGCGCGGCTGGTTGCCGGAACGGTGGCCGATCACGACGAGCGCGGCGCCGAGACCGAGACCGACGACGAGCACGCGGCGGAGACGCATGACCGCGGAGACTATGGCGTTCCGTTCGCTCCGCCCACCACCGGCTCGAGCGTCGCCACGAATGCGGAACGCGTGTCGACCATGTAGTGCGCGCGCACCGGACCGCGGATCGTTCCCGGCTCGTAGCGGACGCGCACCGCCGTGACCGCGCCGTCCGCGTCCGACTCGAGCGTCGTCACGAACGCGTAGCTGAGCGGGATCGGCAGGCCGCTGGTCGCGTCCACGAGCAGCAGCCCGATGGCGTGCGCATCGCCGCGGATGCGACCGCCCGTGACGCGCGCGACCGCCTCCGTCGCGCCGACCTCGATCGCGACCGTGCCGACGCCTTCGAGCAGCGCATCCGGTGCGCCGTCCCAGAGCGAGAGATCCGCGCCGCCGTGGATGTGCATGAGTCCCGTGTCCCACGCCGAGAGGCCGAGCAGCTTCAGGAACGGGCCGTAGTTCTCGATCGCGTCGCAGTCGGCGACGGCGTCGAGCGCGGGGCGCCGTTCGATGCGGCCGTCCGCCGCCGCGCGCGTCGCGATCCGGTAGCTCCGGTACGGCATGCCCCACGAGCCGTTGAAGTCGATCGTGAAGGGTCCCGGGTCGCGCAGCGTGAAGAGGCCGTCGTCCCAGTCGAGCACCAGCGCGAAGCGCGTCCCGTTGGCGGGATCGACGACCGCCCGTCCCGTCGCACCGTCGTGTCGGCCGCCGACGAACCACACGACCGCGCGATCGCCCTGCCCTTCGACGATGCCGCCGAGCCAACGGATCGAGTCGAAGCCGATCTGGTTCCACGAGGGCAGCATGGTCGGATTCGGCGCCGCGATGCGGCCGACCTCGAATGCCGTCGCCGGATCGCCGGGCTGGCGCGGCACCGCATACGGCATCGGAGCCGCCGCGCGCGGGCGCACCGCGAAGTCGAAGCGCTCGTCGAAGCGGCCGCCCTCGGTTCCGCCGAAGGCCTTGAGACCGATGCGCCAGGGATCGGTGCGCACGGCGCCGCGCAACGCGACCTGCAGCGTTCCGCCCTCCGCTCCGGCCCACGCGCCCTCGGGCACGATCGTGACGAAGCGGCGATCGGCGGACACGGCGACCGCCGCGCGGCCGGACGAAAGCTCGACGTCGAGCGCATCCGCGTCGATCGCCGCGAGCTGCGTATCGCCCTGCGCGCGCACCGAGAGCGTGAACACGAGCGGCTCGTTGGCATCGATCTCGGCGGGCGGCTGCTGTGCGAGCGCGCCGAAACGCGAGGTCCAGTAGAGGCGCACGCCGTCGTCGGGCAATCCCTCGCCGCCGCCGTCGGTGCAGCGCGCATCGCCGCGCCCCGCCTGCGAGCGACACCATTCCCACGGCACGAAACAGATCGAACCGTCCTCGCCGCCGATGTGGATGCCGATCGGCCCGAGCGCGGGCGATCCGTTGAGATCGTCGCGATCGGCCTCGATGCAGCGGTACGACCAGCGCAGCGCGCCGTCCGGATCGAGCGCCACGAGCCGGCCGTCGCCCGAGCCGAAGTAGATGCGATCGTCGCCGTCCACGGCGGGCGACGAGCGGATCGGCGCCAGCGTGTCGAAGGCCCACACGACCGCGCCGCTCTCGGGGTCGAGCGCGCGCACCGTTCCGTCGGTGGACGCGACGACGATGCGGCCGTCGGAGAGCTGGGCGGGGCTCGCGTAGACGTGGTCGCGCGTCGGCGTGCGCCAGATCTGCCGCACGTTCTCCTGGCCGAAGGCGCGCACGAAGCCGTCGAAGCCGGCGACCACCACCGCGCCGTCGTCGCGCGACGACGTCAGCAGCGGCGACGCGACGATCGAGCCGAGCGCGCCGTTGCTCCAGATCTTCTCGCCGCTCGCCGCGTCGAACGCGAAGAGATTG
>JALOQG010000100.1 GCA_025453505.1 Myxococcota bacterium
CGAGGCGCGAGACGGCGCTCGCCGCATCGGCGAGACGCATCGCAATCGGCGTCTAGAACGAACGCGGCGGCCCCGCCTTGCCCGCCCAGCGCATGTGGTGCGCGAAGAAATCCGCCGCGGCGACGGGCGCCGTGCCGAGCAGGTTGAAGATGTGTCCCGCTCCGCCTGCGAGGCCGGCCGCGAGCAGGATCCCGTCCACGAGATCGTCCACGTAGACGGGCGCGAAGACGCCGCGTCCGTGCGCGGGCAGGAAGAAGAGTCCCTTGCGGATCATTTCGAGCGGGATCAGCACCCACGGCCGCGATCCCGGGCCATACACGTCGGAGGGTCGCACGATCGTGCACGCGATCTCGCCCGCCGCGTGCGCGGCGAGCACCGGATGCTCGCTCGCCGCCTTGGCGTCCTGGTAGGCGTTGCCCGAGAGCACCGTGATCGGGGTCTTCTCGTCCGCGTCGGGCGGCCGGTGCCAACCGTAGGCGCCGCACGACGAGACGTGCAGGAAGCGGGTCGCGCCGCCCGCGACGGCGGCGTCGATCGTGCGGCGCGCACCGCCGACGCTGATGCGGCGATAGAGCGCGGGCGCAGCGACGTTCGACACGACGGCCGCCGCGTTCACGACGAGTTCGCAGCCCGCCGCGTGTTCCGTCGACGCCGCGCACCTCGGCGCCGAGCGATCGGTAGCGCGTGAGCAGCGCGCGGCCGATGAAGCCGCTTGCGCCCGTGACGAAGACGCGCGCGGGCAGGGCGGGCGTCTGTCCTGCCGTGCCGACCGGAGCGGGACGCGGCTCCATCACCGGGCGGGAACGCTGCGCATCTTGCGGAACTGCTCCCAGCCGGGCGGCTTCGTGTTGAGCTCGTGATCGACGCGCACGTGGAGCACGGCGGGCTTGCGCGACGCCGTCGCGCGCGCGAGCGCGGGCGCGAGATCCTCGATGCGCTCGACGCGTTCGCCGTGGCAGCCGAGACTGCGCGCCAGGTCGTCGTAGGCGACGGGCGCGAGGTCGATGCCGCGGCCCGCCCAGTCGGCCGCGCCGTGGCCGGAGGCGACGTAGGCCGTCTTCTCCATGCCCCACGCGTCGTCCACCGCGACGACGACGACCATCGGCAGGTTCTCGCGCGCCGCCGTCTCCAGCTCCATCGGGTGGAAGCCGAAGGCGCCGTCGCCCGTGATCAGGCAGACGGGCCGGTCGGGCGCGGCGAGCTTCGCGCCGAGCGCGAACGAAAGGCCCGTGCCGAGGTATCCCATCTTCACCGAGTAGAGAAAGCTCGGCGACGAGAGGATCGGATGGAATGCGACACCGGCCAGCGTCGTGTTGCCGCCGTCGAGCACGGTGATCGCGTCGGCGGGGAAGTACTGCCGGATCGCCATCACCATGTGGCCCGGGCTGATGCCGTCCTTGCACGCGGAGCCGAGATAGGCGGCGCCCGTCTGCATCGTCTCGGCGCTCTTCTCGCGGTAGCGCGCGAGATCCGGCGGCGCGCCGCGTGCGGGCGTGCGCTCGCGGACGGCCTCGTGCAGCGCGGTGAGCGCGCGGCGCGCGTCGGCGACGATCGCGACGTCCACGGGCCGGTTCACGCCGATCGACATCGGGTCGGCGTCGATCTGGATCGTCGTCTGGCGCGCGGGATCGCCCCACATCGGCGGTCCGCCCCAGCCGTCGTATTCGCCGAGCCGCGCGCCCACCACGAGCACGACCTCGGCCTCGGCGCGCGCGAGGCCCGCGCCGTTCAGGTCGAAAGGATGGAAGCAGTGCGGGTGGTTCTCGGGCACGACGCCGCGCGCGCCGAGGCTCGTGCCGAGCGTCGCGCCGAGATGATCGCCGAGCGCGACGAGTTCGCGCGCCGCGTCCGCCCACAGCACGCCCTTGCCCGCGTGGACGTGGATGCGACGCGCCTTCGCGAGCAGCTCGGCCGCGCGCGTGATCGCGGCGGGATCGCCCGCGCCCATGTCGGTCACGCGGTAGCGATCGGCCGGATGGATCGCCGGAACCTGGTCCGCGTCGATCGTCTCGAGCAGGAGTTCGTCGGGGATCGCGAGGTACGCCGGACCGGGACGCCCGGTCATCGCCGCGCGGAACGCGGCGCGCACCATCTCGGGCAGCCGCTCCCACTGGCGCACCGTCGCGGCGTACTTGGTGATCGGCCGCGCCATGCTCTCGGTGTCCGCGGACTGCCACGCGCCGCCGCGATTCGGATCGCTCTTGATGCGCGGCCGCAGCGTTCCGATCGCGACGATCGGATGTCCCTCGGCGTGCGCCGAGATCACGCCGGCCAGCATGTTGCCCGTGCCGCAGCCGGGGTTGCCGATCACGACGCCGGGCTTGCGCGTGATCCGCGACCAGCCTTCCGCGATGTGCACCGCGGCCTCTTCGTGGTGGGCGTTCACGTAGCGGATGCCGTAGCGCTCGGTGTGCAGCACGATCGGGATGTGCGCGCCGTCGATGATGCCGGTCACGAGACCGATGCCCTCGGCGTGGAGACAGCGGACCAGGAGTTCGCCGACGCTGATCTGGGTCAAGGGATGCCTCCTATCGCGCGAGCGGGACTGCGCGCAGCCCCGGCATCATGCGACGCTTCGCGGCGCCGCGCGAGGCTGGCGCACAGAGTCCGTTCTCTCGTGCGGTCCTGTCCTGCAGCCGACCTCGTCCGGGTGCGCCGCGTCTGCTTCGCCCGATCGCGCCTGCGCCCGTGCGTTGCCGTCCCTGGCCGGCAGGAGCGGGCGCTGGATCGGGTCTGGCGTCGGGCGCCGTCCTGGTTCACTCGGCCCTGGCGGGCTTCACGAAGCGCAGCGTCATGCGATCGCTCTCGCCGATCGCCTCGTACTTCGCGCGGTCCCGTTCGCCGAGCCGGTAGATCGGCGGCAGCGTCCAGACGCCTTCGGGGTGGTCCTTGGTGTCCTTCGGATTGGCGTTGATCTCGGAGCGCGCGGCGAGCGTGAAGCCGGCGCGCTGCGCGGCTTCGATGACGGCGGATTCCGGCACGTAGCCCGTCTTCGCGGACGCGACGGGATCGGCGCCTTCCTTCGCACGGTGCTGCACCACGCCGAGCACGCCGCCCGGCTTGAGCACCCGGAAGGCCTCGCGATACACCGCGTCGTGATAGCCGCCGTTGATCCAGCCGTGGTTGTTGCGGAAGGTGAGGACGAGGTCGTAGCGGGCGTCGGCGCCGAGCGAGAGTTTCTCGGGCGGCGCGACGGTGATCCCCTCCACGGCGCCGTAGGTCGCGGGGTCGGCGGCGAGCTTGGCGTCGAGCTCGCGCGCGAGGCGCGTCGGCGTCGCGTCGGCGGGTCCGTTCGGATCGAAGTTCGTGATGGTGAGCTTGCCTTCCTTCGCGAGCAGCGGGGCGAGGATCTCCGTGTACCAGCCGGTGCCGGGCCACAGCTCGAGTACGTGCTGTGTGGGCGTGATCCCGAAGAAACGCAGCGTCTCTTCCGGGTGGCGTGCCGCATCGCGCGAGCGGTTCTCGGGCGAACGCTTCGGCGAGTCGATGGCGCTGCGCAGCGGGTCGTCCGCCGCGGACGCGAGCGCGGGCGCGCCCGCACAGGCGACGAGCGTGGCGAGGAGGAAGGCGGCGGTCGACGGGGTGGGGAGACGCATCGTGCGGAGACTCCTTCGGTCGTGAGAGGAAGCGCGACGCGACGCGTCGCTTCGGGATCGCAGCGCCGCATCGCGCGCTCGCGGAGGTTCCGTCGAGCGTTCGGGAATAGCCGAATCGTCGCGAGGCGTCACGACGCGGCATCGACTTCGGTAGGCTGGCGCGTCGGCGCAGCAGAAGGAGCGTGCGTGGCCCGTCGAGTCGCCCGGTCGCCGTGGTGGGAGGATCTCTCCGACGAGGAGTTGCTCGACCTGCGCTTCTGCGATCTCGGCATCCGCGTCGCCGGCTCTCCCGTCGAGGTGCGGCTCGCGAAGCTCCACGCGGAGCTCGCACGCGCTGGATTCACGCGCTTCCGCCCGCACGCCTGGCTCTCGACGAGCTGGTTCACCCCGCACGGATCGAGCGGCTTCGCGGTGCCGTTCTATCTCGCACACCCGCGCCTCGTGCGCGTGGAGCGCTGGCAGATCGGCGATGCGGAGGGATCGACGCGCGAGATCTGCATGCGCCTGATGCGCCACGAAGCCGCCCATGCGCTCGACAACGCCTACCGCCTGCACCGGCGCGCGGGCTGGCGCGCGCACTTCGGCACGTTCAGCCGGCCGTATCGATCCACCTACGTTCCGCGACCGGCGAGCAAGGCCTTCGTCGTCAACCTGGACAACTGGTACGCGCAGAGTCATCCCGGCGAAGACTGGGCCGAGACCTTCGCCGTGTGGCTGCGGCCCGGTTCGCGGTGGCGCTCGCGCTACCAGGGCTGGCCGGCGCTGCGCAAGCTCGAGTACGTGGACGCGTTGGTGGACGAGATCCGCGAGCAGCGCCCGCTCGTCACCACGCGGGATCACGTCGATTCGATCGCGACGCTCCGCACGACGCTGCGTACTCACTACGCGCGCAAGCGCAGCCGCCATCACCGGGTGCGCACGCGGCCGAGTCCGGAGTACCTGCGATGAGGCGGCTGCGCCTGCTCGTCCTGACGCACGAGGACCTGGTGCCGCCCGATTCGCTCTCGGGGTACGACCCGAAGGAGATCCTGCGCTGGAAGAAGGAGTACGACGTCACCCACGGCTTGCGCGAGCTGGGGCACGACGTCCGCGTGATCGGCGTCTCGCACGAGCTGCGTCCGATCCGCGTCGCGATCGAGGAGTTCCGGCCGCACCTGGTCTTCCACCTGCTCATGGAGTTCCAGGACGTCGCGGTGTACCAGGCGCACATCGTCTCGTATCTCGAGCTGCTGCGTGTGCCGTACGCCGGCTGCAATCCGCGGGGCCTCCTGATCGCCCGCGACAAAGCGCTCTCGAAGAAGATCTTCCGCTACCACCGCATCCCCGCGCCCGCCTTCACGGTGTTCCGCCACGGGCGCGCCATCCGGGTGCCGCACGGGCTCGGCTATCCGCGCATCGTGAAGTCGGTGGACGAAGAGGCGTCGCTCGGGATCGCGCAGGCGTCCGTCGTGGACGACGAGGAGCGGCTGCGGGAGCGTGTCGCGTTCGTGCACCGCAGGCTCGGCAGCGACGCGATCGCCGAGCAGTACATCCAGGGGCGCGAGCTCACGATCAGCGTGCTCGGCAACGAGCGGCTCCAGACCTTTCCGGTGTGGGAGCTCTTTTTCGACAACCTTCCGCCGGGCTCGAAGCCGATCGCGACCGAGCGCGCCAAGTGGGATCGCGCGTATCAGCTGCGCGCCGGCATCGGGACGGGGCCCGCCGAGGATCTGCCCGACACGCTCGCGCGACACATTTCGAAGGTCGCCAAGCGCACCTACCGCGCGCTCGGGCTCACGGGCTACGCGCGCATCGACTTGCGTCTTTCGGAGGACGGCCGCGTTTGGGTGCTCGAGGCCAATCCGAATCCCGACCTGCGCAGCGAGGAGGATTTCGCCGCCGCGGCCGACGAGGCGGGCATCGCGTATCCGGAGCTGCTGCAGCGCATCGTCAACCTCGGCATCCGCCACCGCTCGCCCTGGAAGACGGAGTAGAGCGGCGCACCCGGGAGGCTTCGAGTGGACAAGTCCGCGCTGGTCGAACAACTGATCGAGAAGCTGCGCCGCTCCGCGCGCGTCGCGGAGGCGGAGAGCGACGCCGCGGCGGAGCACGCGCGCGACGGCGCGGCGCCCGGCGAGCGGGTCGAGACGTCGCAGACCGCGCTCGAGTTCTCGCGCATGGCGCGCGCACAAGCCCGCCGCGCGCAGGAGATCCGCGCCGCGATCGACGCGCTGCTCGCGTTCCGGCCGAAGCCGGTCGAAGGCCGCGCGCGCGTCGAGCTCGGCACGCTGGTCGAAGTCGAGGACGAAGAAGGCCACGGCCAGACGCTCTTCCTCGCGCCGGCCGGTGCGGGCGAGGAGCTGACCGGTCCGGGCGGCGACGGCCACTTCGTCGTCGTGACGCCGCACTCGCCGATCGGCAGCGCCGTGCTCGGCAAGCGCGAGGGCGAGAGCGCGAGCGCCCGCATCCGCGGCGAGGTCCGCGAATGGACCGTGACTTGGGTGGGGTAGGGCGTCGCTGGCAGCCTGTCAGTCCAGCAGCCGCGTCTTGAAGAACGCGAGGATCTCGTCGCGCGCCTGCACGGTCGGCTGCCCGGCCGCGTCGATGAGATGCAGCGTGACGACGCTGTGCGGGTTGCGCATCGGCGCATCCGGATTCGCCGCCGCGTCGGGCAGCACGCGGCCGACGAAGCGGTCGCCGAGCGCGCGTTCGTAGGCGGCGAAACGTTCGGCGCGGCAGAAGGCGTCGCCTTCGAAGCGGTACGCGAGCACCGTCAGGTCCTCGCGCTGCATGCGCTCCTTCACCGCCGCCAGCTCGTGCGGCGCGATGTGCATGCCGGCCTTGTCGAGCAGCGGCAGCGACGGCTGCGAGAGCACCGGCGCCAGAACCGCGGGCTCGAGCATCAACGAGAGCGCGAAGTTGCCGGTGAAGCACATGCCGATCGCGCCGACGCCGCGACCGCCGCAGAGCGGGTGCGCGTGCGCCGCGAGCGCGCGCAGCCACGCCGTGACGGGACTCGACTCGTTCGCGGCGAAGGCGCGGAACTCGCGGCTGATGCAGGCGCGCGCGATCACCCCGGCACCGCGCAGCAGCGTCCCGATTCCTCCGGGTGCGACGGGCGCGCCCGCCGTGCCGAACAGATCGGGCATCCAGACGGTGAAGCCGGCCTCGCGCACCCAGCGCGCGAAGCGGGCGACGTGCGGCGAGATGCCGGGCATCTCGGTCATCACGATCACCGCCGGTCCGCTCCCCGAGACGAAGACGCGCTTCGTCTGGCCCTGGAAGGTCAGCGGGCGGGGATCGAAGTCGTCGAGCGGATCGTGTTGCGTGAGATCCCGGTCGGGCGACGTCATGCGCGGACGCTACCACGGGTCGGTCGCGCGGCGGGCGAGCCTTCCTTCGCTGATGCTCTTCGAGCCGTCGGGATGCGTGCTGGCGCGTGTGGGGGGGCTGGCAGCGCGCCTGCGGTCGCTATCGTCGCGGCCTGAAACCGATCGGGGAGATGCCTCGCATGCAACGCCACGTCCTTCTGCTCGCTCTCTCGGCCTTCGTGCTCGCGCTCGCCGCCGCTCCGGCGCAGGCCCGCGAGGCCAAGCGCTACGGGATCCGCGGCGTCTTCCTCGCGTGGGACGAAGCGCGCAACGTGTTCCAGATCGAGGTCAAATCGAACGAGGCCCCGAGCTTCGGCGGCTCGACCGCCGGCGACAAGGCGCCGAGCGACGTCGAGATCGGCAAGCCGATGGAGCTCTCGGTGAAGCCCGAAGGCTCGGTGCTCTCGCGCACCGTGATCAAGAGCACGAAGGGCACCGGTCTCGACAACTCCGGCACGATCGAGGGCTTCCGGAAGGCCGTCGAGCTGATTCCGCGGGACCGGCCGGTGGTGCTCTCGATCGAGAAGAACCAGGTGACCGCCGAAGGCGCGCCGCCCTACCGACTCCAGACGGTGTTCATCCCGCTGAGCGACGAGGAGATCGAGCGCCGCATCCGGGAGTTCACCGAGGGCAAGGACGGCGAGTAGCGCAGCGCGTCAACGTCGCAGCTCTGCGACGATCGCCGACACCGCAGCGTCGTCGGCGGGATCTTCCGGCAGCGGCAAACACAGGCGCTGCGCGAGTCCGGCGTACCCGCTGCGCAGCACGGCAGCGAGCGCGCCGTAGGGTGCCGACGCTGCGAACGCGTCGAGCATCGCGTCGTCCACGTACGCGGCCAGCGTGTCCCAGTGGCCCTCGCGGCTCGCGCGGTGCAGCGCCTCGCCGCGTTCCTGCCAGCCGAAGAGGGCGAGGCTCGGCCAGTAGGCCGGCGTCGAGTAGAGGAAGCCGAGCAGCTGGCGGACGCCCTCCCGCGCCCGCGCGACCGCGGCCGCGTCGTGCCCCGTCGCGACGAGCGGGCTGGCGACGATCCGCACGGCGGAGGCGTCGCGTGACGCCCGCGCCGCGCCCCGCGCGACGCGCGGCACCACGACCTCGCGCAGATGGCGCGGCGCCGCGCTGGTGGGATGCGTGACGAGCACGTCGGCGATCTCGCCGGCGAGCGCCGTCATCGCGGGTCCGATCGCGCCGAGTGCGATCGGGATCCCTGCGTGCGGCAGCGGCTCCGGGCGGAAGAAGGGCTGGAGCCGTGCGAAGCGATGGTGGGTGCCCTCGAAATGCAGCGGTGTCCCGTTCTGGAAGGCGTCGAAGATCGCGCGCAGCGCGCCGACGTACTCGCGCATGCGCGGCACGGGCGCGGTCCACGGCGTTCCGTAGCGGCCTTCTACGTTGCCGCGCACCTGCGACCCGAGTCCGAGTTCGAAGCGTCCGCCCGACGCCTCCGCGAGATCCCACGCCGCGATCGCGACGGCCATCGGGCTGCGCGGAAACGCGACGAGGACGCCGGTCGCGACGCGCAGCCGTGTCGTCGCGCGCAGTGCGGCGGCGGCCGCGAGCAGGCCGTCGTGCACGGCTTCCGGCACCGAGAGTCCGTCGAAGCCGAGCGACTCGGCGCGCCGCGCGTGCGCCTCGACGCGCGAGAGCGGCAGGCGCTGGTCCATCGTGGCGAAGACTTCGAAGCTCATGCGCGCCTGCAGCGCCGCTGCAAGTGGGATTGCCGATGCCACGCGAGGCGGAGCCTCTTCCGATCCGTCGCGAAGTCGAAGCAACACCCCACGGCGCGCCGCTCCCAGTCGGCCGGGCCCTTGGTAGGGGGCCGTCCCGCGCGGGGCAAGCCCGCCCCGTCCGCGGAGCGACTTCGGCCGCGCGGACGGCTAGGCTCGAGGCTGCGAAGTCGCTGAGAAGGGAACCCGATGGACTCGATCGAAGGCGGTGTCGAAGCGAGCCCTGCGCCGGCGCGGCCCGTGGGCTGGCGCGCCGCCGTGGCGCACGAGATCCGGACGCATCGCATCACCTACGTCGCGATCGCAGCCTTCTGCGGGATCGGGCCGGTGCTGGTGAAGATGGTCTTCCCCGAGGCGTCGACGGGCCTCGTCGTGTTCGGCGGCGTGATCCTCGGCATCCACTTCGCATTCTGCGCGCTCGCGGACAAGATCTTCGAGTAGCGCGCATTCCCGCGTCGGCACTCCGTCAGGCGAAGAGCGCCTCGCACCCCGTACCGGCGAGCCGCGCGTCGACCCACGCGCGATCGCTCGCCGCGAGCGCGGCGTGGCCCTCG
>JALOQG010000510.1 GCA_025453505.1 Myxococcota bacterium
GAGCCGAGTGCCAGGATGCGGAGCTGCGCCGGCGTGAGTTCGGCGCGCACGACCGCGAGCGGCCCGGCCGGGAACGGAATCCCCGCAGCCGACTCCGTGAGGCCGAGCTGGAAGGGCCCACGGGCCGCGAGGCGCACGTCGCAGGTGAGCATCAGCACGAAGGCGCCGCCGAGCGCATGGCCCGTGACGGCTGCCACCGCCGGCTTCTCCAATCCGTAGAGCGCGAGGATGGTGCGGTTGATGGTACGCAGCATGGTGGCGCGCTGCTCGGGGCCGTAGGCGGGAACCTGGCGCGTGTCGATGCCGGCGGAGAAGACGCCGGGGGCACCGGTCAACACGACGGCGTTGCACGCAGGGTCGGTCGCCGCGCGCGTGACCGCGTCGTGCATCGCCTGCGCCACCTCGAGGTTGAGCGCATTCACGGGCGGCCGCGCGAGGCGCAGGATGCGCACGCCGCCCGCGTCCTCGGTCTCGACCAGCTCGCTCGCCGTCGTCGTGCCGGTGTCGGCCAAGCGCGATCTCCTCTCTCGCTCCGCCGCGGGGCGCTCGCGGTCGCGCAGGCTAGCCGACCGCGACGCCGCCTCGCGACGAGAGTGGGCAGCCGGGAGCGGTGCACACTATCGTGACCGTTCCATCGGTCGGAGGCCGCGATGAGCATCCGCGTGGTTCGCCTCGGGAGCCCGCGCGTCCGCGGCGAAGGCGTGCGCGTCGGCACGGTACGGCATCCGCCGCGCGGCGTGCGCAAGAGCGAACTCGCGGCGCGCGACTTCTACGACGTGTGGCTCCCGATCCTGGCGCCGAGCGCGGCGCTCGTGAAGCAGGCGCTCGGCGCGGAGGATGCGCGCGCGTGGTCGAGCTTCGCGAATCGCTACCGGCGCGAGATGGCCGCGCCCGATGCGAGCCGCACGCTCGATCTACTCGCCGCGCTCTCGCACGACTCCGACTTCGCGGTCGGCTGCTACTGCGCCGACGAAGCCCGCTGCCACCGCTCCATCCTGCGCGACCTCCTCGCCGAGCGTGGCGCCTCGATCCGGCCGTGACGCGCGCAGGCTGAAGTGAATCCGGATTGGAGCTAGCACCGATCCGGCAGAGCGGGCGTCGCCCCTGCGCCCGGCGGCGTCGCGATCTTCTGCGCGAAGAAGAGCGACTGGCTGAACTGCTTCGGGTCGTCGAGGAAGTCGCGCAGCACGAGGCCGCGGGCGTGGCGTTCGAAGTAGGTGCGCGAGACCATCGCGAGTCCGAAGTCGCTGCCCGGGAGGTACTTGCCGCCGCCCGTCGGCGCGAACACGAACTCGCCCGACGCGAAGCGGCCGGCCAGCTCCTCGTAGCTCGCGAAGCCGTTCAGGATGTTGCGCTGCCACGCGAACTCGCGCTGGCCGCTCTCGAAGACGCCCCTCGCCATGTCGAGCAGGCCCTGGCCCCAGGACGTGAAGGCCAGCACGCCGCCGGTCTTCAGCACCCGCGTCAGCTCCGCGATCCAGGCCGTGAAGTTCGGCTCCGCGAGATGGGAGAACACCGAGTTCACGAGGATCAGGTCGAAGCGCTCGTCGGGGTACGCGAGCGGCGGTCGCGCCCCGTTCACGCGGAACTCGACCTCCGGCAGCAGCTCTCGCGCGATCTCGATCATCTCGGGGTCGACGTCGGTGCCGAACAGGTTCGCGGTCGGGAAGTCCCGCAGCAGCACGCGCGGCACGCGGCCCCAGCCGCAGCCGAAGTCGAGCACCTGCATGCCGGGCACGATCGGCCGCATCAGCACGTTGCGCACGAAGCGGAAGGTCAGGTAGCGCAGCGAGAGCGCGCCGCTCATCGCCCCGGAGAACACCGTACCGTGCACGCGCTGCTGCACTTCGGCCGGCGGGAAGCCGGGCAGGTCGTCGCGTGAGGCCGGATCCGCGGCATACGCGATCCAGAGCTTCCACCAATCGTCCTCGGCGACGTCGCGGAAGCGCTCGTAGTAGTCGACCGGTCCGCTCACTCGCCCGCGGCGTCCTCGTCGTCCGCCGACTCCGCGAGCAGCGGCATGCCCATGCCGGAGTCGGGCGAGAGCAGCCCGACGCGGCCGTAGGCGAGCAGCTTCTCGCGCGTGTCGACGATGTCGAGATTGCGCATCGTGAGCTGGCCGATGCGGTCCTGCGGCGAGAAGAACGCCTCGCCCTTTTCCATGGTCAGACGCTCGGGCTTGTAGGTGAGATTCGGGCTCGACGTCGCGAGGATCGAGTAGTCGTTGCCGCGCCGCAGCTCGAGCGTGACTTCTCCCGTGATGGCGCTCGCGACCCAGCGCTGCGCCGCCTCGCGCAGCATGATCGCCTGCGGGTCGAACCAGCGGCCCTGGTAGAGCAGCCGGCCGAGCTTGCGGCCGTTCTCGCGGTACTGCTCGATGGTGTCCTCGTTGTGGATGCCGGTGACGAGTCGCTCGTAGGCGATGAATAGCAGCGCGAGGCCCGGTGCCTCGTAGATGCCCCGACTCTTCGCCTCGATGATGCGGTTCTCGATCTGGTCGCT